>DASYCL010000167.1:0-10414 GCA_036500245.1 Polyangiaceae bacterium
TCGGAAAACGCCGAGGCTCGTGCGCATGGGAGCAAATCCGAGGGGTTCGCGGGCGGCAGTCAATTTGCTGGTGATGGGGGCCGTGTCGCTATTTTCGACGCTCGGCTGCGGATCCAGCGACAACAGCGGCGGGGCGAGCAACTGCGGCAGCGCGCTCAACCCAATGACCTTCGCACTGAAAGACATCGCGCCGGCAAGCGGCAGCTCCGTGCCCAACGCGAACATCGTACAAACGTTTACGATCGTCGGGCAGCACTTGGATTTCGCGCCGGACTTTGCGCTGCCAGCGAGTCACACAGCAGGAATTTCCACGCCGACTGCGATCGGTTGGACGGTAGCGGTTTCGGGCGCCGATACGGTGTTCACGTCAGAGCCGTTCAGCTGGGCGACCGCACCCAGCCACGTCGAGCTCGATCCCGGCGGAGCGCTCGAAGATACCATGACGAACTGCGTTTGGACGCTGCCCACGCCGACGTTCTCGTACGACGTCACGGCGCCGTGAGCTGGTCGCTACGCGCTCACACTCTGCCGCGCATCGATCGCGCGCGAGAACTGATCGGGATACTTCAGCAACTTGTTGCTGCGTTCGAGTGACAATCGCCCCAATTGGCTGTCTTGTTTGCCGAGCGCGCATTGGAGATAAATCGCTTCGCGCAAAATCGCTTCGAGATCGGTCGCGCAGCGCTTATCCCAAACCTCTTCGGATACGGCGTCTTTCTTCACGGCGCCTTCGAAATCGATCAGGACGACTTCGAGCGGTGTCGGACAGACAATGAAGTTGTGCAATTCGGCGTCCCCGTGCGACAGGCCGCCGTATTGTAGCGAAAGCATTTTCGCGAGTGCTTCTTCACATAGACGCCAGAGGCCCGCGGCAGCCGCGAGTGACAGCTTTTCCGCGAGGGCGATGTTCGCGGTTTGGGGGTCGACGCCGAACGGCGAGACGCGCGTGTAGGGCTGACCTGGCAAGAGGCAGCTCCGAAACGTGTTCGGCGTGTGACCGATCGGCGGCGGAACGTCGATCAGCGAACTCGCGAGCGCGTGATTGTCGAACTCGTCCTTGGTGTCGCCGTGCATCTGCCCGGGGAAGTACGACTTACGGAAGTGCAGTGGATACTTTTCTGCGAGCGGGAAGCTCGCGCGCGTCTCCGCGCTGGCGATCACCAAATCCCCGGACATGAGCATCATCGCGCCGACTTGGCGCTTGGCGACCGTGCGCACGACGTAGTCTCGCTGCGGCGCCCGATCGATGAAGCTCAGGTATTCGCGCGAAAGAAGCACCGCGTGCCGCGGGGAGACCGGGATCAGGCGCTCCTCTTCCACCGCTTCGACACTTCCAGAACGGCTCGGTTCGGGCAACCTCGACCTGAATCCGCGCGCAGAATTCTGCCTTTGCGTGACACGCGCGGGTACTATTAGCTGGCGTACTCCTTGCCCGCCGGCCGGGCTCGCCACGCGCGAAGCTTGCTTTGGAGAGTTTCAAGATGCGTTTCCAGCGTCCGTCCTCGATTTCGGCCAGCCTCCTCGCGGCGCTCATGCTCCTTTTCTTCGCGCTCGCGGGCGCGAGTTGTGGGCGGAGCTCGGTCGGTGTTTGCGGCGAAGACATCAGCTGCAATCCGATTTCGCAGCAGCCTGACGGCGGCTTCGCGGGCAACCCGAGCGACGCGGGTCCAGATGGTTCGACTTGCGCCAGCGGCGAATCGTCGTGCAACGGCGTGTGCGCGAACGTGGCAAATGACCCCGCAAACTGCGGGGCATGCGGCCACGCCTGCGGCGGGGGCCAAGCCTGCACGAACGGGAGCTGCGGCTGCACCGGCGCCGGTCAAACGACGTGCGGCGACGCGTGCGCGATCACGAGCAGCGATCCGCTGAACTGCGGCAAGTGCGGCAGCGCGTGCGGCGGCGGACAATCATGCGTCAACGGCGCGTGCAACTGTCCTTCGGGCACTCAGAGCTGCAACGGACAATGTCGTTCGCTCGCCGACGATCCACAAAATTGCGGCGCGTGCGGGCTCGTCTGCGGCGGCGCGACTCCGTTCTGTCAGGGCGCGACCTGCGTCGGCATGTGTTCAGCACCAAACCTCGCGTGCGGGCTGAGCTGCGTGAACGAAAACACGGACCCGTTCAACTGCGGCGGCTGCAACGTCGCTTGCGGCGGCGGGCAGAGCTGCAACGGCGGGAAGTGCGTGTGTCCCGCGGGCTTCGCGAACTGCAACGGGCAGTGTCTCGATCTCAGTTCTGACGCGAACAACTGCGGCGCTTGCGGCGTGAGCTGCGGCAGCGGCGGCAACTGCGTCGCGAGCAAGTGCGCCTGCGTCGCGGGCGATATCTCATGCGCTGGCAGCTGCGTGGATCCCACTTCGGACGGACAGAACTGCGGCGCGTGCGCTACGGTTTGCCCCGCCGGCAGCGTGTGCAGCGCGAGCAAGTGTCAGGCGAATTGCATGCCGCCCCAAATCGCGTGCGGCCAAGATTGCGTCGATCCGACGAGCGATTCGAACAATTGCGGAAAATGCGGCACCGTGTGCAAGACGCCGGAGAGCTGCGAAAAGAGCGCCTGCGCGTGCCCAGGTAGCGAGCTCGCCTGCGCCAACGGCTGCACCGACGTCACGAGCGATCCGAACAACTGCGGCAAATGCGGCACTGCTTGCAGCACCGAGCAAGCGTGCGTCAGCGGAAAGTGCGCCTGTCAGGCGGGAACGACGTCGTGTAGCGGCGCCTGCGTGGAGACCCAAAGCGATCCCAAGAATTGCGGCGCGTGCGGCAAAGCCTGCGGCGCAAATCAAGTCTGCGCGCTGGGCGTCTGCACCACGAGCTGTCCGATGCCGCTTTTGGATTGCTCGGGCGCGTGCGTGAACACCCAGAGCGATGCGCAAAATTGCGGCGCGTGCGCCAAAATCTGCCCGAACGGCGAAGTCTGCTCGGGTGGCGCGTGTGGCTGCGCGCCCGGCACCGCGCTCTGCAACGGCGTGTGCTTGAGCACGCAGAGCGATCCGCTCAACTGCGGCGGTTGCGGCATCGTGTGCAGCGGCGGCAAGAGCTGTTCGGCAGGCCTGTGCGTGTGCCCGCCCGGCGCGATCGACTGCGGCGGCAGCTGCACGTTCGACAGCACCGACCCGGCCAATTGCGGCGGCTGCGGTATCGCCTGCGGCGCGGGCCAGATCTGCAATGCCGGCAAGTGCGGCTGTCCGAATGGCGAAACCAGTTGCAACGGCGCGTGCACGGACACAACTTCCGACTCGAAGAACTGCGGCGCCTGCGGCGACGCTTGCGCAGCCGGTGAAACGTGTAGCGGCGGCAAGTGCTCCTGCACCGGCGGGCTCACGGCGTGCGGTAGCGGCTGCGCCGATCTCGGCTCGGACACCGCCAATTGCGGCGGGTGCGGGCGCGCCTGCGGCGGCGGCGAGTTCTGCATCTCCGGCGCTTGTCGTTGTCCGGCGCGAACCACGTTCTGCTCCGGCACGGGGACCTGTTCGGATTTGCGCAGCGATGCCGAAAATTGCGGCGCATGTGGCGTGACTTGCGCGGCGAATCAAGTTTGCAGCCGCGGCCAATGCCAGCGCAATTGCGGTGGTGGCCTCACGGTTTGCAACGGCGCCTGCGTCCAACTCAGAAACGATCCGGCCAATTGCGGCGCGTGCGGCAATGCTTGTGATCGCGCCGAGACGTGCATCGCGAGCAGCTGCGTCTGCGGTCGCCAATTCCAAACCTGCAACGGCACGTGCACCGATCCGCTGAACGACCCAAAGAACTGCGGCAGCTGCGGCAAAGCCTGCGCGCCGGGCCAAGCTTGCGCGGGCGGAGTCTGCTCGTGCGCGACGGGCTCGACGCTGTGCAACGGCGTCTGCACCAACACGAGCGCGGACTCGAACAACTGCGGCAGCTGCGGCAAGGCCTGCTCCGGCGGCGAGCACTGTCAAAACGCGAGCTGCATTTGCCCGACCGGCGATGCGCTGTGCGGCTCGACCTGCACGGATACGAGCACTGATCCTTCCAATTGTGGTGGTTGCGGAAAGTCGTGCGGCGCGGGAGCTTCGTGCCTCAACGCCGCCTGCGCGTGCGGCGGAGAAACCAACGACTGCAACAACGCCTGCGTCGACGTGCTCAGCGATCCGAAGAACTGCGGCGGCTGCGGTAAAGCCTGCAGCCCCGGGCAGAACTGCATGAATGGTAGCTGCGGGTGAGATTGTAGCGTGCCTGACTCGTGATCGCGTCTTTGAGATATTCGTTTCCCTGCGCGTTTCATGGCCCCTCGCCGCCCTCGCATCTGGCCCCGCGACGGGCGCCTGTTCGGTCAGTTCTAACGTGGCCGCCCTTCTTTCGAAAACCGTGATCAGCCCGGCGAATCAGGAGCGTTGTCTTATTTCCGGGCATCTGGCCCTCAACCTTTCGCGCGCGCTGGGGCGCGAAAAGGAGGAGAAAGAGGGACAGATTGATGAGTGTTTGTTTGCGCGCGAACGCTCTGCATAATCTCCGGCCATGAGTTACCGCGCGACGGACAGCCGTTATCAAGGCATGCGTTACAATCGCACCGGCAAGAGCGGGCTGAAATTGCCCGCGATCTCGCTCGGCTTGTGGCACAACTTCGGCGGCGTGGACGTGTTCGAGACGGCGCGCGCGCTGCTCTTTCGCGCGTTCGATCTCGGCATCACGCATTTCGATCTGGCGAACAACTACGGGCCGCCGCCCGGCACTGCCGAAGTGACGTTCGGGCGCGTGCTGCGCGAAGACCTGCACGCGTATCGCGACGAACTCGTGATCTCAACCAAGGCCGGCTACGGCATGTGGGAAGGGCCGTACGGCGAATGGGGCTCGCGCAAATATTTGCTGGCCAGCCTCGATCAGAGCCTGAAACGCATGGGGCTCGAGTACGTCGATATTTTTTATAGCCATCGCCCGGATCCGGACACGCCGCTCGAAGAAACCATGGGCGCGCTCGATCACGCGGTGCGGAGCGGCAAAGCGCTTTACGTCGGGATTTCGAACTATCCAGCGGACATGACTCGGCGCGCGGCGGAGATCCTGCGCGCGCTCGGCACGCCGTGTTTGATTCATCAGCCCGCGTACAATCTGTTCAATCGCTGGGTCGAACCCGAGCTCTTCCCCGCGCTGCGCGACGAAGGCGTCGGTTGCATCGCGTTTTCGCCGCTCGCACAGGGTTTGCTCACGGACAAGTATCTGAGCGGAATTCCGGCTGATTCGCGCGCGGGCAAACCGCACGGCTTTTTGCGTCCTGCGCACGTGACCGACGAGCGGCTCGAAAAAATCCGCAAACTCGACGCGATTGCCAAGAAGCGCGGTCAGAAGCTCGCGCAAATGGCGATCGCTTGGATTTTGCGGCATCCGGAAATGACCTCGGCATTGATCGGCGCAAGCCGTGTTTCGCAAGTCGAGGATGCGGTGGCCGCATTGGCGAACAGCGAATTTTCGTCGCACGAGCTCGCGCAGATCGACGAGATCGCCGGAACTTGAGCGATCGAGCTCCGACGGAGCGCGGGCTAAACCCCTTGCGAGCCAGTGTGCTCAGAGATTCAAACCCAAGCCCAAATTCACGCGGCTCCACAGGCCCGCGACTGCGACGTCTTTTTCGTGCTCGACCATGCCGCGCACTGGGAAGGTGACCGCGCCGAGCTGCGCGGCGACTTCGAAGTAAAGCGGTTCGGCGAGCGTGGCGCCGAGCGTGCCGTAGACGAACGGGCCAGCCCAAAGGCCATTCACGGTGCCGGCGCTGACGTTCGTCGCGTCCGTCGAAGCGCTGAGGCGCGCGAAGCCGAGCGCGTGCCCGACGCCGATTTCGCCGGGCAACGCGCGGTTCAAGAAGCGATAACCGAGGCGCAGCGATAGATCGGCCGCGACGATGTTCACGCGCCCGAGCGAAGGATTGCGATCGCTGCTGGCGAGCGTCGAGTCGAGTCCGACCGCGAGATGGCGAATGTCGTGCGAGAACGCGAGGCCGCCGCCGGCGAGCGGCGCGAAGCTCGCGCCGAAGTTTTCGAACGTGCCGAACGCGAGCAAGTGATTGCTCGACCCGAGCGGCTCGGGTTCGCGCGGCGGCTCGAGCTCGAGCGGTTCGACGATCGGCGCGGGCGGCGGCGGTGACGGCGGAGCGGGCGCTGATTCGCTTTCGCCGTTCGCGGTGTCGCGCAAAAGCTCGGCGGCGGCGAGCGCAATCACGCGCGATTGCAGCGCCGGATCGGTGTGCGCGAGATCCAATTGACGCGAGCTTTCATGGCCGTTGATCGACGCGCGAATCAAGCTCACTTGCTCGCTGCAGCTCAAGAATAAGCGCGCGCTGTCGCCCGCGCCGGCAAGGTTCGTGTTTTTGAGCTCGACGCGCAGCAGGCTTTGCGCGTCATCGATCAATTGATGCGCGCAGGTCGAGCTTTCGATGCGCAGCGAATCGAGCGCGGCAGTATCGCTCGCTTGTGCGTGCGCGGCGCGCGGCATCAGCGCGAGCCCCGCGAAGAGCACTGCGCTCGACGCGAGCGCGCGGCAAATTCCGAAGCTCCGAATCACTCACTCGCGAGCATCGCACGCAAGGACGCCGCGTGGCGCCCGGAAGGATGCTGCGCCAAGTATTTTTCTGCGACCACGCGCGCGGCCGGTATTTGCCCGGATCTTTTCAAGGCTTCAGCTTCGCGCGCAAGCGCATCTCCGGCGAGTGGTCCGCTCGGCCAGAGCCGCGCGGCCAGTTCGAATGCGCTCGCCGCCTCCGACGCGCGGCCGAGATTGTCGAGCAGCACGCGGCCGAGCGTGAACGCCGCGACGGGCGCGCGCGGATCCTTCGAGTAGCGTTCGCACACGCGGCGCAGCGGCGCGACGGCTTGCGCCGGATGCGAGCTCAAGCGCGCGACGTCGGCGGCGAGCAACAAATCCGCCGGTTCCTCGCGCACGTCGTTCGGAGTGCGGCGCAGGGCCGCGAAGGCTTTGGCGTATTCGCCGCGCTGCGCGAGATCGCGCCACACGTGCGGCTCGGCGCTCGGCGCTTCCGCGCTCGGCGCGTCGTTGTTCGCGCTGTCCGGATTTTCGACGCCGAGCGCGGAGACGGGCGCCGCGCTCGCTTCGGGTGCGGCTGCGATCTCGGGCGGGAATTGTCCGGCTTCGCCGACACCGAGCAAGGCCTCGCCGCCCGGCCACGATACACGCACGCGCCCGCGCTCGACCGACACGTGTGCGCCCGAACCGGAGCGCTCGACGACGAAGGCCGTGCCGAGCACGCGCACGGAGACGTCCCCCGCGTGCACTTCGAAGGTGCGCTCGTGGTTGTGCACGACGTCGAAGCGCGCGCGGCCGGAGACCAAGGTCGAACTGACGAAGTCCGGCGTTTGGCGATCCAAATGCACGACGCTGCTGGGCGTGCCGAGCTCCGCGACCGAGCCGTCCGCGTAGTGCACGCTGCTCGGATTTTCTTGGGTTGTGCCGAGGGCGACAGGCACCGGCGCGGAGGCTACGTGGTGAAAGTGAATCGCCGCAAAAGCCAAGGCCGCGGCGCAGGCGACTCCTGCAGCGATGCGCGTCGCGAAACGCTTGCGGCGCCGGCTCAACACCTCGCGGCCGAGCGAGCGCGTTTGCTCCGCGCTCCAAATACTCTGCACGCGCAGCGGCCCACGGCGCAAGAGTTCGTCGAGCTCAACCACGGCGGCCTCCGAGGTATTTCTTGATCCGCTCGTGCGCGGCGCTGATCCGGCGCTTCGCGGTCGCGAGCGAGCAATCGCACAGCTCGGCGACTTGTTCGAGACTCTGCCCTTCGATGTGACGGAGCGCCCAGGGCACGCGCTGCCTGGGTGGCAAGCGATCGAGCGCGCGATACACGTCGGTGATGAGCTCGCTCTCGTCGCTGTCCGCGCTGGGATCGGCGAGTGTCTCGTAGTGCGCTTCGTCCGCCAAATCGAACACCGACCAAAATGCGCGCAGCCGAAGCTGCTGCACCGCGCGGCGCACCGTGACGGTCGCGAGCCAGCTCTTGATCTCGCGATGATCCTCGCGCCGGCGCAGCCCGCCGACCGCGAGCGAAAACACTTCTTGCACCACGTCTTCGACTTCCGCACGACGACCCAAGATTCGCGTCGCGATCGCCGCGACGTACGGCGCGTAGCGTGCGTACAATGCGTCGAGGCCCGGCTCCGTGACGACATGCTCCGAAAACTCGTCGACGTGCACGAGCGCCGCGGGCAAAGCGTTCGCGCGCGCTGGCTCGCGTCGCGGAGCCGGCGGTGGCTCGGACGGCGGCGGCGGCGGGACCACGCGCAGCAAGCGATTCTTGGAACCGGCGATCATGGGGCGAGCGCTCGGACACTTCCGAGCGTTACCCACCAATATGTCCGAGCCCCGGGAAAACAGCTCACAAAGATGCCCGCACGGCGCACAGCGCAGGATCGACTTTAGAACGACACGAGATCATTGTGCTTTGCGCGGAGCGCGTGGCGTTCGCGCTGAGCGCGCCGTACGGTGAGTGCAGTGAAGCGCCGCGCCGGACTCGTGGTTTTGCTGCTTGCGGTGGGGGCGTGCACCCACGGAACCTCGGGTTGGCTCTTGCGCGAAGACGCCGAAAACGTGCGCGGTGAAGCCGGCGATGCGGGCGGTGAAGCCGGCGAAACGAGCAGTGCCGAGGCCGGCGCGAGCGGCGACGCAGGCGAGCCCGCGCGCTGCCCGACGCGCTTTCAAAACAACTGCTCGCCGAGCATCACTTTCCAAAACCTGGACAGCGGACCTTCGGGGCAACTGTTCGGCGAAGCGATTCCGGATCTGCCGACCACACTCACCTGCATCACGCGCGACGTGTGTAACATCCTCTATCGTAAGACGAGCGAGCTCAAAGCCGTGACTCAAATCACGGTCATCGTCGAAGACTACGATGGCATCAGTGAAACGTACGGCTCGAACGGCCAAGCCACGATTCACATGAGCTCGCGCTACATGCAGCAAGTCGTCGACGCCGGCGGCAACTTGAGCGACGAACTACACGGCATCTTTTATTACCACGGCACCAACATCTACCAATTCGACGGCGGTGACGGCAGCACGAACGGCTGGCTCGTCCAAGGCGTGGCCGACTTCGTGCGCTACAGCGCGGGGTTCTTGCCCGCCGATCAACGCATGCCCGGCGGCAACTACAATGACGGCTTCACCACCACCGGCTTCTTCTTCGTGTGGCTCGATCAAACCTATCCCGACTTCGTCTACGAACTAAACCAAAGCCTAAATCCCGCCGTTTCCACGATGTGGACGCCGCAATCCATCACCGACATCACCGGCCAAACCGTGGACCAACTCTGGGCGAACTATCAAACCAGTTTGTGATTTGAGATTCACCGCGAAGGCGCGGAGGGGGCGCCAAGGACGCTGGCGTTTGGGCGACTTGGCGGTGAAATCTCTAGCGATTCACCGAGCTCATATCGCCGTAGCGATCGCCGGCGGCGATGCCGCGGGGGGCGATGGTTTCGAGTTCGGCTACTTCGGCGGCGCTCAGGCTGAGCTCGGACGCGGCCGCGTTCTCTTCGAGGTACTGGCGGCGTTTGGTGCCGGGGATCGCGACGATGTCTTGGCCTTGCGCGAGTACCCAGGCGAGCGCGAGCTGACTCGGAGTCGCGTTGCGCTTTTTGGCGAGCGCTTCGATTTGATGCACGAGGTCGAGATTCTTGCTGAAGTTTTCGCCCTGAAAGCGCGGGAAAATGCGGCGCCGATCGTCGGCCGGCAAATCGTCGATCGATTGGATGGCGCCGGAGAGAAAGCCGCGACCGAGCGGGCTGTACGCCACGAAACCGATGCCGAGCTCGCGCAGTGTCCCGAACAGATCCTCCTCGGGCTCGCGGCTCCACAGCGAGTACTCGGTTTGAAGCGCGCTGATCGGGTGCACGGCGTGCGCGCGGCGAATCGTCGTCGCGGCGGCTTCGGACAAGCCCAGGTATTTCACTTTGCCTGCTTTGACCAGCTCGGCCATGGCGCCGACCGTCTCTTCGATCGGCACCTTCACGTCCACGCGATGTTGGTAATAGAGATCGACGTGATCGATGCCGAGTCGCTCGAGCGAAGCGTCGATGCACGAGCGCACGTATTCGGGACTGCCGTTGATACCGCGGAATGATCCGTCCGTGCCGCGCACGTTGCCGAATTTGGTCGCGACGATCACGCCCTCGCGTTTGCCCTTCAAGGCTTTACCGAGCAGCTCTTCGTTCTTGAACGGGCCGTACATGTCGGCGGTGTCGAAGAAATCGATGCCGAGCTCGATTGCGCGATGAATCGTGGCGATCGATTCCGCGTCGTTTTGCGGGCCGTAGAACTCGGACATGCCCATGCAGCCGAGGCCCTGCTCGGAAACCGAAAGACCTTGCTTGCCCAGCGTGCGCTTCTTCATGCTGACTACATGGAACCGGGCTGCGCGAGGCACAAGGCCGCTTTCTTTCGCGGCGAGCCCGCG
>DASYCL010000168.1:0-10185 GCA_036500245.1 Polyangiaceae bacterium
GGCTCGACCGACCCCTCATCGGTGTCGGCTCACTCTTGGCGATGGCGCATGGCGCGCTTCGCGAACGACCGCTCGGCCCATGCTGCGCTCTGCTCGATGCGCGCCGACAAGAGCTGTTCGCCGGCGTGTATCTCGATGGAACGCGCGAGCTGCACGCGCCCGTTGCGCTGCCAATCGAGCAATTGCCCGAGTTTTTGCGAGATTTTGGGGTGGTTACCCTGGTCGGCGAGGTCGCGCGCGAGCTTTCGCTCGAGGCGCTGCACGTGTCGGGCGCCACGATCGACCTACCGCATGCGCGCTGGGTCGCGGCTTTGGCGCGCGAGCTCGATGAAAGCGCGTTCCCGCCCGAGCCCCGCTATGTTCGCGGGATCGGCGCGACTTTACCGAACTTGCCGCGTTCACCGCTCGCACCCGAGTAGTGTAAGGTCCCTTGGGTTATGGCGCTTTCCCCGGATGTTGGTCACGACGCGGAGCAACGCCTGCTTTCGCGCTACGGGCGGCGCTTCAGCGCGGGCAGCGTGATCTTCCGCGACGGTGACCCGGCGACGGAAGCCTTTTTGCTCCAAGAGGGCCGAGTTCGACTGATCAAGCACGCAGGTGCGATGGAGCGCAGCCTGCGCGTACTCAGGCCAGGCGATCTGTTCGGTGAAGGGGCGCTGATCAAAGGCGCGATGCGCACATCCACCGCACTCGCGCTGGACGACACGGTCGTCCTGGCTTTCGACCAAGCCACGTTCGACCAAGTATTGTCGTCGAGCTCCGAGGTCGCGGCTCGCGTGCTCTCGCAGTTGATTCGCCGCCTCCGTGACGCCGAAGATCAAATCGAGATCCTGATGCTGCGCGACGCGCAGTCCAAAGTGGTGGTTGCGCTGATGAAACTCGGCCAGCAGCAACTCGCCCAGGACGGACGGCCCGAGGGTCAAGTGGCGCTCGCACTGTCGCCACTCGAACTGTCGGCGCACGCCGGGCTCGACGTGGACACGGTCAAACGCATCGTGACGCAGCTCCGCGATCGCGGCTATTTGCGCATCCACGACGAGCGCGTCGAATTGCCGGATCTCGAAAACTTGCGCGAGCTGTACGGTCTGCTCGGGGTCAAAGATCAGCTGCGCGGTCCGGCGCGAGAGCGCGGGCAGAGCTGATGCAGCTACGAAGCTGGCTCGCGGGGTTCACGCTGCTACTGAGCGCTTGCTCTGCGTCGAGCAGCTCCGGCCCGGGGGCCCGCGATCCGGAACGGATGAGCGAAAGCGAATACGACATCGCGCGCGATCTGTGGCTGCGCCGAAATCAGCCGCGCGAGGCGCTCGCGCATGCGCTCAAAGCCGTCGATTTGAACGACGGCAACGCGGACGCCGCACACCTCGTCGCGCTGTTGTATTTGGATTTTTGCTCGCGTGGTCCGGCCGAATGCCGGCTTTCAGAAGCCGAAAAGAACGCGCGGCTCGCGATCAAGGACAAGCCCGAGTTTCGCGAAGCCCAAAATACGCTCGCCGTGGTGTTGATCCACGAGCGGCGCTACGCGGACGCGATCGCCGAGCTCAAGCCGCTTACCGAGGATATTCTCTACCAGACCCCGGAAAATGCCTGGGGAAACCTCGGCTGGGCGTATCTGGAGCAGGGCTCGATCGACCTGGCGATCGACGCCCTGAAGCGCAGCGTCGCCGCCCAGCCGCTGTTTTGCGTCGGCAGCTTCCGGCTCGGGCTCGCTTTCGAACGCAAGCAGGAGTTCACCTCGGCGCTCGACGCACTTACGCGTGCACTGGAAACAGAAGCGCCGGGTTGTAATGCGCTCCAAGAAGCGTTCGCCGCGCGCGCGCGCGTGAGGATCAAGCTCGGTGATTCGGCTTCCGCTCAGGCGGATCTCGAGCGCTGCAAGGCGCTCTCCGGAAAGACGGAGAGCGGCAAAGAATGCAGCTCCATGCTCGAAAAGTTCAAGTAATCTCGGGGCCCCTCATGCCCACGGTCGGTTCCTTCCTACGCCAACTTCGCGAGTCGAAGTCGCTCAGCGTGGAAGAGATCTCGCGCTCCACGCGCGTGCCGTCGTCGAGCGTCGAGCGGATCGAAGCGGATCGGTTCGACGAACTTCCGGGCGAAGTATTCGTGCGCGGTTTCTTGAAGTCGTACGCGCGCGCGCTGGGTGTGCCGGCGGAAGAAGTGCTGGCGCGTTACACCGCGAGCCGGCGCGTCGCGTGGGTCACGCCGTTGCCGGTCGCGAGCGCGGCAAAACCCGCACGCACGCGTCGTTTCGGCGTGGCGATCGCGTTCGTGCTCTTGCTCATTCTGTTCACGCTCGCGCTCAGCATCGTGCTGAAGCCGCGCGGGGACGACATGCCGCAAGAGTTGTCGGCGCGTCCGCTGAGCGCACTCCGCTCGTAGCCGTGCCCGGATCGCGCACTTCGAGTCAAGCGCGCGTCGCGCTTGCGCTCTTGCTTCGTCGCGTCGAGTACGGCGAGAGCGATCTGGTCGTGACGCTATTCACCGACACGATCGGTCGTGTGTCGGCGCTCGCGCGCGGCGCGCGCAAAAGCGCAAAGCGTTTCGGCGGCGCACTCGAGCCGATGCACACGCTCCGCGTCGGTTACGACGATCGCTCGGGCGCAGAGCTCGTCGTTTTGCGGGAAGCCAAACTCGAACGCGCGCGGCCGTTTTTGGTGACCGACCTCGAGCGCATGCAAGCGGCCGGGCAGGCCCTCAATTGGGTGCGAAAAGCCGCGCCGCCACGCACGCCCGAGCCCGAAGTCTGGGCTGCGCTCGAAGCCTTGCTCGATCAGCTCGCCGATCCCGACGACCGAGTCTTGCCGCGTACGCGGCTCGCCGCGGCGGGGCTCAGGCTGCTTTCGGCGTTCGGTTGGGGCATCGATTTCGAGCGCTGTGTGAGCTGCGGCAAGCTGGCTCTGCCGAAGCAACCGGCGGCCGTAGACGCCACGCGCGGCGGACTCGTGTGCCGGAACTGCGGCGGCGCCCGACGGCGTTTGTCGGCGAGCGAACGCGCGCTGCTCCGCGCTGCCGCGAACGGCGGCGAGCTCGACGACACGACCGCGCAGCTTGCGCTCGAGCTCTGCGAACAAGCGCTGAAAGCTCACGGCGGCATCGAGTGAAGCGCGCTCGGTCCACCCCAATGGCGAGCTGGGCCGCCCAGGGCGCCCCAACCAAAACTCGTAAAAAAACGAGCAACGAAGTAGAAGCCTCCTAGCGTGAGCGGCGACAGCGAGCAGAAAAAGATCACTGGACGCGCCGGCATCGTCGCTGCCGGCACGCTCTTGAGCCGCATGCTCGGGCTTGGCCGCGACCAAGCGATCGCGGCGATGTTTCCGCGCCCGGTCACGGACGCGTTCTTCGTCGCGTTTTTGATTCCGAACGTGCTTCGGCAATTGCTCGCCGAGGGTGCGGTGCAAAACGCGGTTTTGCCGGTGCTCGCTAAAATCCGCGAACAAGACGGCGACGACGCGGCCCGGCGTTTTTTTCGCGCGGCGCGCGGGCTCTCGCTGTCGGTGCTCGTGCTGGTGAGCGCGCTCGGCGTGGTGTTCGCGCCCGAGCTCGTGACGCTCTTCGCCGACGGCTACAAAGATTATCCGGGCGAGTTCGAGCGCACCGTCGAGCTCACGCGCTGGGTGTTCCCGTACATTTTTTTCATGGGCACGGCGGCGCTCGGCGTCGCTGCGCTCAACACTTATCAGCGCTTCGTCGCAACGTCGTTCGCGCCCGGGCTCTTGAACGTGTCGTTCATCGCGCTCGGGCTGGGCTTGCCGGGCTTCCTCGGCGCGCACGGCTACGATCCGGCGCTTGCGCTCGCGATCGCCGTGCTCGTCGGCGGCGTGATGCAGGTCGTCGCGCAGTGGCCGAGCCTGCGGCAAATAGGTTTCTTCGAGCCGCCTACGCTCGAGCTCGGTCATCCCGGCGTGCGCGACGCGCTTCGACGCATGGGTCCAGTCTTGATCGGCATGGGCGTCTACTACATCGATGTGGTGCTCGCGCGCCGTTTCTTGTCGGAGCTCGCGCCCGGCTCGCAAAGCTATTTCGGCTGGGCGCTGCGCTTGTGCGATTTTCCGCAAGGCATTTTCGTGATGGCGCTCCAGAGCGCGGCACTGCCGAGCTTGTCGCGCCTGGCCGCGCGCGGTGATCGCGAAGAGCTGAGCCGCACCTTTGCTTTCGGTATGCGGCTCACGCTGTTCGTCGCGGTGACGGCCACGGCGCTGCTCGTCGGCCTCGCCGAGCCGATCGTGATCTTGCTCTTTCAGCGCGGCGAGTTCGACGCGGTCTCGGTGCGCGGCACCTCGCACGCCCTGATGGCACAAGGACTCGGCATCTGGCTGGTCGCCGCCGTGCGTCAGCTGGTGAGCGTGTATTACGCGCTCGGGGATACGCGCACGCCAGTGATCGTCGCTGCGTGCGACCTCTGCGTGTTCGTGCTCCTCGCGCTGCTCCTACGCGGTCCGCTCGGACAGGTCGGTGTCGGGCTCGCGGTCACTGGCTCGAGCGCGGTGCAAATGCTGCTGCTCTTCATCGCGCTTCGAAAAAAACTCGACCGCTTGCACCTCGGCGAGATCCTCGGCTCCGCGCTGCGCACGCTCGTTTCGGCCGTCGCAGGCGTCGTGGCCGGAGCAGTGGTCGCGCATGCGCTGACTCCCGCGGTGCCGGCGCGTGCGCTCGCGAGGGCGTTACCCGGTGCGCTCGGCTCAGCCGCATTCTGCCTGGTTTTTTTGGGGGTTGCCTGGGTCGTCAAGAGCCCGGAGCTGCATTCGCTCGCCGCGGCCGTGCGCGTGCGCCGTGCGCGACGCTGAAATTTCGGCTACGCCTTCGCCCGAGAGCAGCATGAGCCAAGAAAAATCGACGCACGGCGCGACTCGCGCGAACAGCGCGCGAATCGTGAACGCCGAGTTCGCCGCGGCCGCCAAGAGCGCCGGCGAACTGCCGCCCCCGACGCAAATCGAGATCGCGTTCGCCGGGCGCTCGAACGTCGGCAAGAGCAGTTTGCTCAACAAGCTGATGAACCGCCGCAACTTGGCGCGCACGAGCTCGACACCCGGCTGCACGCGTCAGATCAATTTCTTCGAAGTGCGCACCGCGGGCGGCATGAACCTGAGCCTCGTCGATTTGCCCGGCTACGGCTACGCCAAGCGCTCGAAGGACGAGCGCAAACTGTGGGCGGAGTTGATCGACGGCTATTTGCTCGAACGTCCGACGCTGCGCGTCGTCGCGCTGCTCGTCGACGTGCGTCGCGGCCTCGAAGCAGACGATCTCGGCTTGATCGAAATGCTCGACAGCGGCTCGAAGGCGCGCAGCCGAGTGCAAACGCTCATCGTCGCCACCAAGCTCGACAAATTGCGGAGCGGCGAGCGCAATGCGGCGCTCGCGAAAATCAGCGCGCCCGGTGCGAGCGTGCTCGGCTTCTCCACCGAGCTCCCAGAGAGCGTGCCCGCGCTTTGGGCAACGCTCGAACGCCGCGCCGGGCTTTCAGCTTAGCTACGGCGCGACGCTCATTGCGTCGCGCGGGTCGAGCTCGCGCTTGCAATCGCCGTAGAGCGAGAAGCGATACCCGCCTGCCACGGAGTCGAAGCGCCATGCCGGGCCTGCTTTCGATCGGTAGTACTCGATGTGCGCGGCGTGGCCAGCCGCGGCACTGTGTGCGCTCGCGTATGCCCACAGATCGGCGAGCGTGCAGCGTGGCTCCGGTAAGGGATCGGCTGGTTGCGGCGAACAGCTCGCTTCGGCACTGTCGGGTTCGGCGACCATGCCTTCTTTTCCAATCGCGATGTTCTGGCGACCGCAATAGGGGCGCCGCGCGAGGGTGCCCGGTTCACGCGCGGGTTGCGGCCCCTGACCTGCCGCGCTCTGAAACACGTAAACAACTCGTCCGCCCGCGCTCACGTCGACATTGCCCTGTCTATCCACGCGATCGGCGGTGATGCCGCGCAGCAAGTTGCGTGGCGTGAGCGCGCGCGCTGCCGGCAGCGTCTTGAGCGGGTCGACCGCTTTCGGAAAGCCAACCACTCCGACGCTCGTCGGCGGCGCAGGCGGCCGACTCACTTCGGGTTTCGCGCGTCGCTTGGCCCAGACCGAAATCAGCAAACACAACACGAACGTGGCGCCCACGATGATCAGCCCGCGGATCCGATCGGCACGGCGAAAATCGGGAGTTTTGAGCGAAACAGGAAAAACACTCATGGGCTTCCGTGAAGGCCGCTCGTATATCATCATTCGGGAGCCTTTCGCGGCTTTCGGCTCAGCGTCGGCCAGAGCAGGCTCAGATTTTCGCGGCGGGGCGAGATTGGTTGCAGGAATTAGGCGAGCGCGCTAAGAATGGCCGCGAAATTTCGGGCGCATAACTCAGCGGTAGAGTGCGTCCTTCACACGGACGAAGTCGCAGGTTCAATCCCTGCTGCGCCCACCCCGAAATTCAGAGCTTCTATCTTCGCAGACGGCATCGAGCGAGACACATGGCCGAGCGAAAGCGAGAGCGCGCTGCCCGTATCCGGCACGGTCTGATGCTCATGTTCGCGATGCTGGAAGTCGGCTGCGTCGGGACCCCGCGCGCCGCGGAGCCGGTGCGCGAGCACTGGGTACCGGGCTACGTTTTCGGAATCTGGGGCAGAAGCGAGCTCGATGCGCGCGATGATTGCCCGAGCACCGGTGTCGCGCGCCTACGCATTGGTCCGACGCTGCCAACGTTGCTGGTCAGCTTGGCGACGCTGGGCATGTACACGCCTCGCGAAGTCGTCGTGCATTGTCGAGCGCCGCGATGAAGAAACTGCGCCTGGGAGTTTGTTGGGTTGCCTGGCTCGGCGCTGGCTGCGCGGCGACGACGGTGCGCTCCGGTTTGCCGCCCGGCAACGCCGCGCCGGGATACGACGAGCGTTGGCATCCCGCTTTCGTGCTCGGCTTGATCCCGGGCAACGATCCCTACGATCTCGGCCGCATTTGCCCGAACGGCTGGTCTCAGGTGACGGTGAATCGCGACCCGTTTACCCTGCTCGCCGGCTTGGCCACCCTGTTCATCTACGCGCCATCGCGCGTGACCGTCGTTTGTGCCGAGCACGGCGTGAGCGGGCCGCCACCGATCGGAGGCTATGCGCCGACCGCCGCTTCGAGCCCGGCGCCGCACATGCCCGCGCCGCCCGGGGAGAAATAGCGTGCGCTATTTCGTTGAGCTCGCCGGAGAGAGCATCGAGCTCGATGTCACTCGCGAGGGGAACGAGTTTCGCGTCCGCAGCAAGGACGGGCGCGAGCTCCGCGTCCGCTCGCTCGAAACGCATCCGGGGCTTCACACGCTGCTCGTCGATGGACGCGTGATCTCGGTCCAACCGCGCGAAAACGAAGCCAGACTCTCTCGCGAGCGTTTCCAGATCCGCGCCCAAAGCGAGCGCGAGCGCGCCGCCAAGCGCTCGCAAATGAACGACGCGCGCGGCGCCAAACAAATCGTCGCGCCGATGCCTGGCCGCGTCGTACGCGTGGCCTGCGTCCCAGGCGCGCACGTGGCCAAGGGCGACGCACTGATCGTGATCGAAGCGATGAAAATGCAAAACGAGCTGCGTGCAAAGCTCGACGGAGTCGTCCGCGAGGTACGCGTGGTGACGGGCGCGAACGTCGAACGCGGCGCGCTGCTCGTTGAATTCGAGTAGCGCGAGAGAGGAACCGAGATCCTTCACTCTGGCTTCACGTAGACTTCGTGAAGCGTGCGCCGGAAGGCTTTGTATTTGGCAATCATCGGCTCGGCGCGTGCGGAGTCGTCGAGCAAATCCTTGGTTTCGCCGGGATCTGCGCCGAGATCGTACAAGCTCATCGGGCGGCCGCCGCTCGCGACGAGCTTTTCGTCCCCATCGATCAGCGCTTGTCGATCAGCGTTGTTCGGGCCGGCCGCCATATCGATGAAGATAGCTCGTGCGTGCGGCTCCTGCCCGCTCGGCGTGAACAGATCCGGAACGAGCGATGTGCCGCTCAGGAAGTCGCTCGCGCTCGGCGCTGGCGCCGGTACACCGCACAAGTCCAAAATCGTCGGAGCGAGATCGATCGCGCTCCGTGGCGTCTCGATGTGCCTGGGCGGGACGCCGGGCACGCGCACGATCAGCGGCACGCGCACGAGCTCCTCCCAAAGCTCGAAGCCATGCCGGATCATGCCGTGTTCGCCGAATGCCTCACCGTGGTCGCTCGTGACGATCACGGCGGTGCGGTCGTAAACCAGCGACTTTTCCAACGCCTCCAGCACTCGCCCGACGTGATGATCGACGAACGCAACTTCCCCGTCATAGCGCTGGCGGCTACTCGAACCGAAGTCGAAGCCTTCGTGCGGGACGTACTCGGAGTGCGGATCGACATAGTGGATCCACATGAAGAACTGCTGCTGGAGCAACTCCGGTTTGGCGAGCTCGACCAGCGCGGCGTCACTCACCTTGTCGCCGTTGGTGTTGCTGTCACCGTCGACGGTGACGAGCGCGGGCGCGGCGCTCTTGTTGATCACGTCGAAGCCGCGTTCCAGCCCGGTATTCAGGAAGAAATACCAGTAGCCCTGCACGCTCACGGTGTGTACGCCCGCTTGCTGCAAGCGCTGCTGCACGAAGGTGTCCTTGCTCGTGAAGCGATTGAAGTGACTCCAGTCGCGATGGGTCTCGCTGCTGTATTTGCCGATCAAGAACGGGCCGACGCTCTTTGCCGTATACGATGCGAGCGAATAAGCGCGATCGAATACGACGCTGTCTTGCGCCAGCTTGTCGAGGTTCGGCGTCACCGGACGAGCGTAGCCGGCCGCACCCTCGTCGTGCCGCATCGTGTCGATACTGATCAGCACGACGTTCATGTGCTCTACTAGATTTTTTCGCTCCGGCTCACTGGCTTCGCTCGGCGGAGCTTCCGGAGCCGCCACGATTGGCTCGTCGCTGCCCGAGCAATCTTCGTCGATGCCGTTGCCGGGGATGTCCGTCGCGCCGGGGTTTCGCCGCGGATCGCGATCGTCGCAATCGCCGCCGCCAAAATCCTTGGAGTAACCGTCGTGATCACGATCGCTGCGCTTACGCAAGGCTGCGAGCGCGATCTTGCCGAGCGGCGCTTCGCGTTCGATGCCGAGCGCGACCGTGCGCGACTCGAGCCCAGCGTGCGCGGCGCGCAACGTGAGTATGAGCGGCAAACACGCGAATGCGAGTGCGCCAAACGCTGCCGCGCGCCGCAGCGGATGCGGCGCCAAATAGCCGCAAGCGAGCAGGAGCAGCAGTAACGCGGGCGCACGCAGATCGAGCTCTGGGCGTTTGAAGACGCCGAAGACCGCGAGCGCGCCGCCGGCACCACTCGGCACGCCCGACCAAACAGCATAGCCAAAAACCAAAATTCCGATGCCGACGCCGAGCACCAGCGCGATGATTGGATCGAGTACGCGTAGCTGCGGCGCGCGCGTCAACGCACGGCCCACGCTCGGTAAGAGCTGACTTGCGATCCAAAATAAGCCGAGCGCGCTGAGCGCAATCGCTGCGCCGGCTGCCTTTGCCGGCACGTCTGAACCGAGCAAGCGCGTCGAACAATTGGCGACCGCGATCAGCCACAACACGAAGCCGAGCGGCGCGCTGAGCCACAAAGCGTTGCTCCGTGCTCGCGCCTCCACCGGTTCTGCGCGCAAACGCCCGAGCGCCGCGAGCGGACGCGGCGTGTCTCCGCCATGAAAGAACCAGCGCAAACCGGCCGCAGCCGCCGCGAGCGCGAGCGCGATCGGCGCGAGCAGCCCAGCGTCTGCGAACCAGCGCGCGGAGATTTGGCCGTCGCGCGCATACGCGCAGTCGATACTGGTCGCGAGCGCGAGGCCGAGCGTAGCGCCGAGCGCAGCGCCGGAACACGCTTTGAGTACCTGGTCGAAATAGCTTTTGCGGTTAGCGGGCGGACCCATCACGGCGCTTCGGCGAATGCCCTTGGCTTTGCGCCAGGGGATGCGCTCGGTCGTATACCGCGAGTAGCTGGTCGAGCGACACGTGTGTGTAGCGCTGTGTCGTCGAAAGGCTGCTATGGCCGAGCAATTCTTGGATCGCGCGGAGATCGGCCCCGCCTTCGAGCATGTGCGTGGCGCACGAATGCCGGAGCGCGTGCGGATGCAGGTCGGCGCGGCCAGCGCCGAGCGCGCCGTAGCGTTTCACGAGCGCTTGCAGCCAGCGCACGCTGAGCCGCTTGCCGAGCCGGCTCAAGAGCAACGCTTTCGGGTCGAAGGCGCGG
>DASYCL010000169.1:0-2699 GCA_036500245.1 Polyangiaceae bacterium
ACGATTTGCGCTCCCGAAAATCGGATTCCGCGCACGGCGAAAATCGGGCGCGCGCGCTTCGGGGTGAGCGCTTTACGAACTTCATTTCGCAAAGGCCGCCGCGCTTTGTATGCTCGCTCGCATGGCGTGGACCAAAGTTCCGGTCGAGCATCATCCAGTTTTTCGCGGCGCGTTGCCGAAAGATCCGCGCATCGAAACGGTGGAGATGTTCGGAGGCATCGCGGCCAAGGTGAACGGCAATATGTTCGCCGCGCTGTTCGGACGCTCCACGATGATCCTGCTTCCCGAAGCAGAGCGCTCGACGGCGATCGCGCTCGAAGGCGCGGCCTGGTTCGATCCGATGGGCGACGGCCGTGCGCGCAAAGACAAGATCATGTTGCCCGACGGCATCATGAAAGATCCGCCCGAGCTTCGTCGCTGGCTCGCGCGCGCGTTCCAGGGCGCCCTCGCGTTGCCCGCCAAAGCGCCGAAACCGGCGAAGGCCGCGAAGCCGGCAGCGAAAGCCGTGCAACCGAAAAAAACGCCGAAGTCGGTCGCGAAAAAGAAAGCCGCGGTCGCGAAGAAGACGAACCGAGCAAAAGCGGCAAAGGCTCCCGCGAAAAAGCCGGTAGTGAAGCGACGCAAAGCGTAGCGCTGAATCAGCGCGTCTCTGCTGCGTGAGTGTCGCTTTGCGCGTCGAGCGTGCCGCCGTCTTTCTGGATTTTCGTGTCCGCTGCGCGTTCGATCGTCGGAACGGGCACTGGCGCCGAGCCTGGTTTTTTCACCGCGCAGGCCGTGACGCAAAGGGCAAACCCCAATAAAAAAAATGCTCTCGGTTTCATCCGTGGACTCATTTCAATTGCGCGAGCAGCCAAGCACCGACGCTCACGCAGGGCAAAAACAGCCTACACGATGCGACAAACAGTCAGAACGCGAAAGTCCAGATGACTAGTTCCTGAGTGGTCGGAAAAATTCGCGGATTTCGCGTGCCAAAAGCTCGGGTTCTTCGAGCGCGGCGAAGTGTCCGCCGCGCGGTAGCTCGGTCCAGCGTTGCACGTTGAAGAAGCGCGCGGCCCATTCGCGCGGTGGGTGCCCGATGTCTTTCGGGAAAAGCGCGAAGCCGGTGGGCACGGCAGAGGAGCCGAGCCACTCTTTGGCTTTTTCGAGGATCCAGCGCGGCGCGCCCGCGTGCATCATGTCGTAGTAGGGTAAGAACGAAGAGCCGATGCTCTCGGTCACCCAGTAGAGCATCACGAACGTGATCAGTTCGTCCTTGCTGAAGCGCGTCTCGATGTCGTCGCCAGAGTCGCTCCAGCGTTGATATTTTTCGATCAGCCAAGCGGCGAGCGCCAGCGGTGAATCGTTCAAGCTGTCGGCGAGCGTTTGCGGGCGCGTGCCTTGAATCATCGCGTAGCCGCCTTCGGTCATCGCGAAATTTTCGTTGTGAGCCAGAAATTTCTGCTCGGCGGGGCTCGGGTCGCTCGGTTTTTGGAAGGCATGCCAGAACGGCACGTCCGTCAAATGGATGCCGATCACGGCGCCCGAATGGCTGCGCGCGAGTTGCTCGGTGACCGTAGTGCCCCAATCGCCGCCGTGCGCGGCGTAGCGCGTGTAGCCGAGTTCGCTCGACATGAGCTCGTGAAATAGCCCGCCGAATTCGAAGATTCCGCCGGATTTTGTGAGTTTTTCCGAGAATGCGTAGCCCGGCATGCTCGGCGCGACGACGTGAAATGCGTCGCTTGCGGTGGCGCCGTGCGCGGTCGGGTCGGTGAGCAAAGGGATCAATTTACTGAAGCGCAAAAAAGAATCTGGGTAGCCATGCGTGAGCACGATCGGAAGCGCGCCTGGGTGTTGGCTTCGTTCGTGGACGAAGTGAAGCGTCGTGCCCGCGATGTTCGCGCGAAACTGTTTGAGCGAATTGATGCGCGCTTCGGCGGCGCGAAAGTCGTAGTTCGTGCGCCAGTAGTCGAGTAGCTCGCACAAATATGCGGGACTCGCGCCAGCGTCCCAACCTCGCGCCAGATCTTGCGGCAGCGCGCGCGTGCGCACGAGACGATCGCGCAGATCGTCGAGCACGGCCTCGGGTGTGTTCATCGAAAAAGGTTCGACCGTCATCGTGGATCTCCTGGCGGGCACTAAACGGCGGGCTTCAACGAGTGAAAAAAGTCGGCGACGTCTTGGGCGTAGAGCTCGGGCTCTTCTAGGGCGGCGAAGTGTCCGCCGCGCGGCAGCTCCGTCCAGCGCTGCACGTTCAGCGTGCGTTCGGCCAAACTGCGCGGTGGAATGCCGTTTACGTCTTTGGGAAAAAGGGCGACGGCGGCCGGCACTTTGACGCGTTCACCGGCTTTCAAAGACGGCGAGCGCGCTTCACTGAAGTAGCTGAAGAGAGACGAATCGATGCCTTCGGATGCCCAATAGAGCATGATGTTGGTCAAGAGCTCGTCTTTGCCGAAGCTCTTTTCGAGATCTCCGCCATCCGACCAGGAGTGAAAGCGATCCAAAATCCAAGACGCGAGCCCCGCCGGAGAGTCGTTGAGCCCGGCGAGGCTTTGCGGGCGCGTGGTCTGCACCGCAATGTAGCCGCCGTCTTTCAGGAACTGCTTTTTGCTCGCTTCGAGATATTTCTGTTCGGATTTGGAAGCCGATTTCGCGTCGATTTGCGTCGCGTGCCAGCCGAGATCGGTGATGTGAATCGCGCGTACGGCTTCGGCGTGATCGAT
>DASYCL010000170.1:0-7008 GCA_036500245.1 Polyangiaceae bacterium
GTTCTGAGACAGCTCGGCAATGAACCGAAGCAATCGCGGCTCTCAGCGCGACCCGCGGAATTTGGCGCGATTCGCGGCGAACGCCGATGCGGCGAACCGCCTGTCCGCGTTGGCGCGAGTGAGCATGATAGACTGACACGCTTTCATGAACTCGAAGTCCGTCGCGGTCGCAGTTGTCTTTTCATGTCTGTTGATCGAAGCTTGTGAGCACGGCGGTGCTCGTTCGCCGAGCGCGGGTAGCTGGGCAACGCCGGGCGTGCCGCCAGCCCCCACGGCCATGGCCGCGCCACCGGTCGCGCCTGCGTTGCCGCCGCCACCGCGCGTCACGACATCGGCCGCGCTCGTCACTCCAGCCGGATGGGTGAACTATGGCGGCATCGTGCTGCCCGCGATTCCGGGATTGACCGCGCCCGCGCCCGCGCCCGCGCCGAGCGCCGGCGCTGCGCCGGCCGCGCCGCCGAACGGCTGGGTCACGATCGCGGGCATCAGCGTGCCTGCGATTCCGGGGTTGACCGTGCCGCTCGCAAACTCGACGACGCCGCCCGCAGCAGCGGCGCTTCTGCCGAAGGGTCATTGCGGCGCGGTGAACGTCGGAGGCCACCGCATTCCGATCGACTGCATCACGCCGATGTACGGCGAAATCCCTGGCGCAGCGCGTGCGATCGTGAGCCGTAGCGCGCTCAGCGCGGGCAAAGGCTTCGTGGGCGCGGCGCCATTGCCGGTAATGGTCGATCATCGCACGGACGGCACTGAAGGTCCGATCCGCGATCAACAAGACGTCGGCGCGTGCACTGGCTTTTCACTCGCGGCCGCGATCGATCATGCCTACGCGCACGTGAGCGGCAATGTCGTGCCGGTGTCCGTGATGCACGTGTGGTCGCGCTACCACGATCCCTCGATGAACGATGCCGTGAAGGATACTCAAGAGCACGCGCTCACCTCCGAAGCCGCCTGGCCGTACGATGAAAAGCTCGCCTGTACTTGGGATTGCGAAGACTCCTGCCACTCGGATTTGAACGTGAGCTGCGGCGCGCCGGATGCGACACAAGTCAACGCTGCGAACGCGCGACCGGCAGTGACGGTCTCGACCATCACACGACTCGACACGACGACCAATCTCGATGCGATCAAAGACGCGCTCGCCAAAGGTCAGGATGTTTGGTTCGACATGCAAGTCGATGCCGACGCGTTTTCGAACGTGCAAGGCCAGAACGCGGTCGTGCCGGACGGCTCATTTCGCAGCGGATCCGGCCACGCCATGGTGCTTGCCGGTTACAACGTGCAAGCCAATGGCACTTACTATTTGATTCACAATAGCTGGGGCACCGCTTGGGGCGATCGCGGCTACGCCTGGATTCACGAGACCACGTTGAAGAACAACATCGTCAGTGCATACCTCGTGGATGTGAGCACAGCGAAGGCGGCGCAACCGGCGCAGAAACCCGCGCCGCCGCCCGCGCAGTGTCCGACCAATCAAAAGCCGGACAGCAGCACCGGCGCTTGCGCGCCCGCATGTCCCGATGGCAGCCCGCGCAGCGCGAACGCGTGCCCCGTCGCGAATCAATGCCCGATCGGCTACGACAACTTGACTGGCAAGTGCGAAATCGCCGCGCCGGTCATCTCGGGACAAGACGCCAAAACCGGCATCTTCTACAGCTGCTCGTCCGGCGGCTGCACCTACGCGATTCCGTTTGGCCAAGCGAGCTGCGCGCTGCCGATCTGCGCAAAGTCTTGTCCCGCGCCCAAATTCGAAATCACGGTGAGCCCGCAAGGCGCAGGCTGCTCGGACTGAGGATTTTCGCCCAGAATTAAGGCGAATTCGTGTCGCGCCAGCCATGGTGCGCCGCGCGCACGAGTTTGAGCCAGGTGGCCGCGGCGAGCAGCGAACGCGGCAGCATGTACGCCACATCGAGCACTCGTTCGCTCTCGACGCACAACACGCCACGCTCCGGATATCTCAAATCGATGTACTCGTCGCCCGCCGCGAGATGCGCGTCGGCCTGGAACGCGGCGACGCGCGCGATCTCTTCGTCCGAGAGCAACTTCATGATCGCGTCGCGCGTGGCATAAGTGCCACCCTTCGGCGCGTTTCGCTCGGGCTCTTTACCATCGGCGCCGAGCGTCCACCCGGGCGGGTCGCTAGCCGGAAAAGATTCGGCGAGCGTTTCGTCGATCATCGCCTCCGAAGGCTCGTGTGGTTTTTTCGTTGTCATGCCTTCGACGCTAATCCCGATTCGAGCAAACGAAACTGGGAACCTTTTCTCAGCTGCTGGCTCTGCTGTCTCGTGCGAGCTCAATAAGCATCGCGCAAAGGAGCAGTCGTGTCGAAAGATCACTCTACACATGCCGGTTTTGGTGCACCTTTGCTCATCTCCGCTTGCGCGCTTGCGCTGGGTTTTGCCGTGCAGTGCACGAGCAGCGACGGGAATTCGTCGTCGACAGCGAGCGCCGGAAGCAATGCCGGGGTCGCGGGGAGTGACGCGGGCGTCACCACTTCGAGTGACCCTGTCGTCGCAGCGGCGAGCGCAATGATCGATCAGGGTCGCCAAGTCTTCCGCTTCAATACATTCGGCGATGAAGATTTTTGGGGTGGGGTGCTCAAGCTCCACACTGCCATCGAAGGTTCGGCCAACGGAGGCGTGGGCGATGGCGTCAGTCCGCAAACGGCACTCTCCGTCGGCCTGAAGGTCGATATGGACGCGCTGCCCGCCGCTTTGGTCACCCAAATCCAAAATAACCAAGTCGATCTCACCGCGCCCGCAACGACACTGGCACTCTTGCAGCTGAACGCGGTCGTCGGTGTGACCGGCGTGTTCGACTCCAACAAGCAGCTCACCTCGCTCGGCATTCAGTGCGCGTTTTGTCACTCCACCGTCGACGACGCGTTCGCCCCGGGCATCGGTCATCGCTTGGACGGCTGGCCCAACCGTGACCTCGACGTCGGCGCGATCGTCAATCTTTCGCCCGATCTTTCCGTCGTCGCGACGCTACTCGGCGTCGACGAAGCCACCGTGCGCACGGTGCTGATGAGCTGGGGGCCCGGCAAATTCGACGCTGAGCTGTTCATGGACGGCAAGGCCTTCCAGACCGACGGCACGACCAGCGCGGCGACCTTGATTCCGCCCGCGTTCGGCCTGGCCGGCGTGAATATGCACACGTACACCGGCTGGGGCTCGGTCACCTACTGGAACGCGTTCGTCGCCAACCTGGAGATGCACGGCAAGGGCACCTTCTTCGACGAGCGCCTCGACGATGCCACGAAGTTCCCGATCGCGGCCAAGAATCAATTGGGTCACGTCACGAGCGACATGGACTTGATCACGCCGGCACTCGCGCCGCTCCACTTCTATCAACTCGCGCTGCCTGCGCCGACTCCGCCCGCGGGCAGCTTCGACGCGAACGCGGCAACGCGCGGTCAAGCGGTGTTCAACGGCGCCGGCAAGTGCGCCACGTGCCACGTGCCGCCGCTCTTCACCGAACCCGGCTACAACATGCATACGCCGGACGAGATCGGCATCGACGATTTCCAAGCCAGCCGCTCGCCCGACGGCAAATACCGCACGACCCCGCTCAAAGGCTTATTTTCCCACACCAAAGGCGGCTTCTATCACGACGGCCGCTTCGCGACGCTGGCCGACGTAATCACGCACTACGACACGACGTTCAAGCTCGGCCTAACCTCCGATCAACAATCGGATCTGGCGCAGTACCTGATGTCGCTATGAGTTGAATCGCGATGTGACGCTTGTGCGTGCTCCGTGAAAGATGTACACCGCATATATCTTTTAAGGAGCACGCAATGCGCACGAGCGCTGACTGTTTCGCGGTTATCTTTGGCTTCGCTTCCCTGCTCGCTGGCTGTCAGAAAGCGCCGCCGCCTGCGCCCGCTGAGACCGAAACGGTGCGGCCGCCAGCGCCGGTCGTGCCGACGCCGGCGGCCGAAGCGCGTCACCTCTTCGACACGCGTTGCGCGGTTTGCCACGGCACCGTCGGCAAAGGCGACGGACCTGGCGGCGCGGTGTTGAATCCGAAGCCGCGCGCGTTCGGCGACAAGACTTGGCAGAAATCAGTCGACGACGCTCACCTCGCAAAAACGATCGTCGAGGGCGGGCTCGCGGTCGGCCTCAGCGCAGGCATGGCGCCGAACCCGGACTTGAAAGACAAACCGGACACCGTCGCCGAGCTGATCAAGATCGTGCGAAAATTTGGCGAGTGAGCACACCCCAAAAAAAGCTGACCCGCATGCGGTCCGGCGCAAAAATTACGCAATCTGCAGCAAGCGCTTGAGCGGAGCGACCCGACCCTCGACAATGTCGGCGAGCGTGTACTGATCGAGCGTGCCGAGAAACGCCCGCAGCGCTTCCTCGAACATGCCGCGCAGCTTGCACGCCGAAGCAATGCGACAGCTTCGTTCGCCGCGCGTCGCGAGGCAATCCACCAGCTCGAAGCTTTCTTCGGTTTGGCGCAGCAGCTGACCGATGCGGATCTCGCTCGGCGCCATTCCGAGGCGGATGCCGCCGCCGCGGCCGCGCAGCGTCTCGACGTAGCCGAGCTGGCCGAGCAGGTGCACGACCTTCATCAAGTGCCCGCGCGAGATGCCGAAGCCCGACGCAATCTCCGGGATGGTGCAGAGCTTACCGCCCGTCGTGGCGAGAAAGATCAGCGCGCGCAGGCTGTAGTCACTGTAACGAGTGAGGTGCATTCGGATCCCGGCTCCGCTCGCCAAAAATATATACGTGCGGCATGTTTCATGGGAGCAAAGGATCTAACCTAATGAGATCATTAGAATTAGTGTGTCGCTCCCGGGCTTTGCTCGGGATTGGGTGAATTTTCTGGGAACCCTTCGCTCCCAACCGACTCGATTGACCCTAAGAATGAACGTGGCCCCGAGCATGAACTTGGCCCCGGACCTACGTCCAGTCGGCGTTGATCGCGCCCCTTCGGCATTGACGGATGAAGAGATCGTCTCGCGCGTGTGTGCGGGCGAGCCCGAACTGTTCGAGCTTCTGATGCGGCGAAACAACCGCCGCGTCTATCGCGCCGCGCGCGCAATCTTGCGCGACGACAGCGAAGCCGAAGACGTGATGCAAGACGCGTACGGACGCGCGTACGAACACCTCGCTGAGTTCGAGGCTCGTGCGCGCTTTTCGACTTGGCTCACGCGTATTGCCGTGCACGAGGCGCTGGCGCGCGTTCGGCGACGGAATCGCTTCGCGCCAATCGAGTCGCACTCGGAGGCATCGATGTCCGGGCACCCAGGCTCGAACCCAGAACAACAAACTAGCGACGTTGAAATGCGCGCGGTGCTCGAATCCGCGGTCGAAAAATTATCGGATGATTTCAGATCCGTGTTCGTGCTGCGCGCGGTCGAAGGCATGAGCGGCGCGGAGACCGCCGAATGTCTGGGCATCCCAGAAGAAACCGTGAAGACTCGGCTCCATCGCGCGCGCGGCAAATTGCGCGAGATGGTGCTCGAAAGTGTCGAGCCGGCGTTGCCCGTACTCTACGATTTTCATCTCTCGCGCTGTGACCGAGTAGTCGACGCGGTGCTGGCCAAGATCGGGATTGCCCGTGGAAATGGCGACGCGCGCTGAATCCTTCCTAGCCAAATCGATGCGCGGTGAGCTCTCGGTCGAGGCCGAAGCCCCCTTGCCCACACGACATGGCACCTTTCGCTGCATCGTGTTTCGGCACGCGCAGGATCCCGGCAAAGAGCACGTCGCGATCGTCAATGGAGACGTCGCGGGAGAAAACACGCTCCTTCGCATGCATTCGGAATGCATGACGAGCGAAGTCTTCGGCTCGCTCAAATGCGATTGCGCCGAACAGTTGGATCTCTCGCTCGCGCGCATCGGCGAAGCAGGCCGCGGCCTCGTTTTGTATTTGCGCCAGGAAGGCCGCTCGATCGGGCTCGCGAACAAGATCCGCGCTTACGCGCTGCAAGCCAAAGGCGCGGACACGGTGGACGCGAATCGCGCCTTGAATCTACCTGACGATGCGCGCCGCTACGACGCGGCGAGCGCGATGCTGTTCTGGCTCGGCGTCCGCAGCGTGCGCTTGATGACGAACAATCCGGCAAAAATCGAGGCGCTGCGTGCGCTGGGCGTCAGCGTGCGCGAGCGCGTGCCGCTGATCGTCGAAGCGCAACCGTTCAGCGTCGGCTACCTGGCAGCCAAGCGCACGCGAATGCGCCACGTTCTGCCGTAGAAGCCAGCTCATGAATGAGTTGGCTTCTACTTCTTGTTCCAGCGGGAGCCCGGCTCCCGCCCCAGGAAGTGAATTCCTGGGGCCCCAGCCTCAGGTTTTGGGGCTCCGACCCCAAAACTCCCAATCACTTTCTCGTAGTCTGCCTGCAACTCAAGGAAGGAAAATCCAAATGAGAACCGTAAAGCGCGCGCTCTGCGCATTGTCCGCGATTTGTTTGTTCGCCTGCGGCGGCACGAAAGAAGAAGCGAAAAGCCCCGCTTCGACCGAGGGCGCGCCGGCTGTGGGCGCAGCGGCCGATCAAGCGTCACAGGGCGAGCAGCTCTACGGCGCGAACTGCGCTAGCTGTCATGGAGCAGACGGCAAGGGCAACGCGAACACGCCCGCAGTCGTCGGTACGAGCGCGTTGCCGCTCGATGCGCAAGCGCCGTCCAAGCTCAGGAAGACCCAATTTCATACCGCGGCGGACGTACTCAGCTTCATCGAAGCGAATATGCCGCCGAACAAAGCGGGGTCGCTCAGCAAAGAAGAATACGAGGCGATTTTGGCCTTCGATCTCAAGGCCAACGGAGTCGACCTCACCGGCAAGCAAGTGAACGCGGACACCGCGTCGAGTTTCGTCTTGCACCAGTGAGGCCGAGCGCGGCGAGCTCAGGCGCCCTTGATCACGGCGCCGAGCAAGATCAAAAACGCCGCAATGGCGACGAGGGCGTGAATCACTATCACGCCCATCGGCAATTGCTTCTTCCGCAACTGGAAGGAAAACAGGAAAAAGCCGCCCAGCGCGGCGACAACGAACAGGCC
>DASYCL010000171.1:0-1995 GCA_036500245.1 Polyangiaceae bacterium
CTTTCCGCGCGCCAAAGGTTCGCTCACCGCCGCGCAGATCCTCGGCGCCCGCGAAACCGACCTGCGCGGCGCGGGGCTCTCCAACGCCAAATATTTAGCGCTCAAAGATCTCGCCGAGCGCTGCGAAAACGGCTCACTGCCGACTCTCGCGCAAATCCAAAAGCTCGAAGACGAAGCCATCATCGAACGGCTGAGCGAAGTACGCGGCATCGGCCGCTGGACGGCGGAGATGCTGCTCATCTTTCGACTCGGTCGCCCGGATGTGCTGCCTGTCGACGACTACGGCGTGCGCAAGGGCTTTTCGATCGCGTTCAACACGAAGGAACTGCCGAGCAAGGCCGAGCTCGAAGCGCGAGCCCGGCGCTGGAAACCGTATCGCAGCGTCGCGAGCTGGTATTTGTGGCGCGCGACGGATTCGCTGTGAGCCCGCGCTCGGGCTCCCGCGTCAAAACGGTAAATTTTTACGCGCGGCGCGCGCTCACCACTCGTCTTCCGCTGGTTGCGGCTGCGGCCCGGGCACGATCCCAATCAAATCGGGGTCCTCGCCCTCGCCGGCGGTGCGCGGCGCTTTGGTTGCTTTCCGCTCTTGACGTTTTTGCGCTTTTTCTCGCTGATGATCCTGTCGCGAGGCTTCACGCGCGCGCTTTTTCGCGCTTTGAGGTCCTGGCATGAGTCGGCCTTTCGTCTGGCGAACTGAAGAGACTCCGCTCGCTCGCGCCAAAAAAAGAAGAGCGAGCCGAGCGCGGCGCGCAGTGAGCGCGCCGCACCACAGTCAGGCGAACTCACCAGCGATCGCGACGGTCACCGCCACGGTCACCGCCGCGGCCACCGCGGCCGCCTCCCCCACCACCTCCACCACCATAACCACCGCCTCCGCCTCCGCCAGCGCGCGGCTTGCGTTCTTCGGCAATGCTCACGCGCAGCGGGCGGCCGTCGAGATCGGTACCGTCCAGCTCGGAAATCGCTTTTTGTGCTTCAGCGTCACTGCTCATCGACACGAACGCAAAGCCGCGCGAGCGACCCGTTTCGCGGTCGAGCACGAGCTTGGCTTCGGTGACCTCGCCGGCTTGGCCAAAGGTGCGGACGAGCGTGTCTTCAGTGGTGTGAAAGGAAAGGTTACCCACATACAATCGGTTGTTCATCTTCTACTACTCTCTGCTTCGACTCCCTCGCGGGAGCATTCTCTGGTGCCGGGGCACCGCGTCACACGGTCGCTGCTGGGAAAACGGCCTTCCGCGACCTCTATGACGAGAGAGCAGGCAGACGATTACCGAACATGCTGTGCGCGAGCACTCTAGCGCGCCGGAACTGCACGGACAAGCCGGCGGAAATTTGGCTCGATTTCCGCGCGGGTCGCCCTTCCGGCGCGGCCTCGGGCGACTCGGGCGGCCGGGCAGCCCCCGCTCCGCGAAGCTCGACTCAGTTGTCGCTCGGCGGCTTGTACAGCATGAGGCCGGTGAAGAGGCAGCTCAGATTGCTGCGCGTCGCTTCGTCGAGCCCCTTCTTGAGCCAAATCTGACCGGGGTAAAGCACTTCGACCGCGCCGACCGGGCCATCCGCGTCCGCGCGGAAGCCGCTCGGCGAGCTTTGATCGCCGCCGCCTTGCACGCTGTGGATTTGTTGAATCGGGTAGTCGGTGCTGCCAATCGTGACCTTGTTCGCGGCCTTCGAGAGCACGAGCGCGGCTTTGTCCGCACCGCCCTCGCACGAGCACGCGATCGTGGTGCTGCCCCAATCGAACGAACCGCCGAGCCCGAGGATGCTCTGCTTCTTGAGCTCGCTCTCACATTTGCCTTTGAGCTTGGCGTCGCCATTTGCGAGCGTGAACGAGAAGCCGGTGGTTTTGGTTTCTTTGCCCCACGGCCCGACGCTGACGCCGCTGCTCGAGTCCCACTTCCGATCCACGTCCGCGATCGTGTACGGCCCGAGCTTGAAGCCTTCGTTCACGAAGGCGCCCGACGCGCGACTGCGGTCGCTTACCGCGAGCACGTCGCT
>DASYCL010000172.1:0-4746 GCA_036500245.1 Polyangiaceae bacterium
CTTCGTCGCGCGTCGGATAGTAGACGTCCCGTGTGACCCCTTCCACCGTGCGCTGGCACAGCCGCATATTGCGCGCCGCGGAAGGCGAGCCGAAAATCTGAGTGCCCCGTTCCACTGCGGGACTAAGCCCTTTTTCAGCGTCGCTCACTATCTCGAACCTTAACACTTCAAGACCTATCAAGACCAAGTCCCCGTGCTGGAGCCGCTCTTGGGCCCGAAGCCTCACATATACTCCGTTGACGGATTCCAGGTCCCGCACAAAAAAACGGCCGTTTCGCCGGGTGAGTCGAGCATGGCGGGGCGCCACGTAAGGATCGTTCGGCAGCACGATGTCGCCCTCCTCACGCCCGACATCGGTTTGATCGCCGCTCACCGGGTACTCGCGACCAGGCTTGCCGTCCTGCCCGATGACGACCAAGCGCGCTTCGACAGCTGCTTCGGCGTACGGCGAGCTCGCCGCAGGAGCCGCAGCCGCGCCAGGCCCGAAGGCCGCGCGTGGTTCTTCCGGCCCTGTGACCAGCTTCGCGCCGCAGAACTGACAGAACGACATGTGGCCCGGGTTCGGACCCCGACAGCGCGGGCATGAGACGGTCGCGGGCGCGGCGGGAGCGGCTGCTGGTCGAGCAGCGGGGGCTTGAGGAGACGTGGCCGGCTCCGCCGGATCGAGTGATTTACCGCAGTTCGAGCAAAAGCGACCGCTCAGCGGATTGCTCGTGCCGCAATGCCCGCACGTCCGCTCGGGCTGCGATGGAGGTGAGAACGCAAACTGCGGCGCCGCCGGTCGCATCGGTGGCTGACTCGGCCGCGCCGGCGCCGCGGATGCCGCTGCGGCGAACGCAGGCGGCGGCGGAAAAAACGGCGAAGCAGGCGCTTCGGGTGGAGCGGGCTGCGCGGGCGCAAGGCCTCGCGGCGGCGTTGGCTGAGCTCCCGCCCCGGCGCTCTCTCCCAAGCGATTTCCGCAGTCCTGACAGAACCTCAGGGACTCCGGGTTCTCTTTGCCGCAGCGGCTACACCTCACTTAATTGCCTGTTCTATGGTTCCCGCTATCCATTACTTCAAACTGGGTGCGGAGGGCCAGCGAAGAGCCTTCTAGACCAGCGAGGCCGCCGCTACCAGCGGGCGAGCGGATCTCGAAGTTCGAGCGTCGCCTCCAAGCCGATCATGTGCGCAAGCCCGAAGCCTAGATAACGGTCGGCGCGGTCTTCGCCGGTGCTGTCGCGCCAGGCATGCATCAAGAAGGCGCGGTAGCTCAGCGAGCAGCCGATTACGGTGGATTGGGTGACCTGAAATTCGAGACCGACGCCGAGGCTCGCGGCCGGGCCGATTGTGGCTGCACCCCACTCATTTCCATAAGCAACCGCGCCGAACCCGAGGTTGCCGTAAGGCGTCGTGCGGTTGCCGGCATCGAGGTAATAACGCGCCTCGCCGCGCAGCTGCTGGAGGATTGCCAGGCGCAGCAAGTTGGACGAATCCTGGCGTGAGAATTCGTAAGCGCCGCCCAAGTACCAGGGGCCGCGTGAGCGGTAACCCATACGGATTGCGAGCCCGCCGCCGCTTCCGAGGATACAAGGTGTGGTTGCGCGCGCTGGACACACATCGCCCCCGGATGCGAGTTGCTCCACGACGAGCCCGACGCCGTATTGGAAGTACTCGACGTTGTTCGGCGGCGGTCGCTGCGACTCCTGGGCCGAGGCGGGACACGAAATCGCGCACGCGCCCAGCGTCGCGAATGCCACAGCCGCGAAGCGCGCGGCTTTCCTGCGGCGCGCGAGGCGCGGGCCGAGGGCTTTCGGTTTCGACTTCGAACCCGGAAGCGTCTTTGTGATCGTCACGGCTTGACTGTACCCGAATCCTTCGTCTAAAGCCGGGTCGAGTCCAGAGGAAGCTAACGGAATGGAAATTCACCTCGACAAGCGCGCTGTCCGCCAGATTCGCCTTTCTGCGCAAGAGGCCATCGAGGAGGATGACACTGAGTCACTCAGGGAAGACATCCTCGAGGCGTTTACCGAAGACCAGGTCGAGGAAATCGAGCGCCGCTTAGACAACGGCGATTTCTTCGAATTCTTGACCGACGTCATCGACGAATGGAGCGGTGACGACGTCGACGAGTTGCTCGAATTGCTCGAGACGCAATTGGGCGAGGTCGGCATCGATCTCAAGACCGAGCCGAAGGGCGAGGCTTCCGACGACGAAGACGAACCGGACGAACCGGACGACGACTTCGACGACGAAGACGAAGACGATGACGAAGACGAGGACGACGAAGAGGAAGAGGAAGAAGAAGACGAACCCTGAGTGAGCCGCAGCGCGCGGGGTATGACATTCGCTCGACCCTCGCGCCCGAGTTGCGGCTCTGTTGCGTTGACTATTCGGCTTGCGTCGAGCTCGGCTGGCCGCCGATTTCGCGCCGAATGTAGTCGTGACACTCGCGCGCCGGCACGAGCTTGAGGCTCTGACAAATCTCGGCCGCGCAAGGCGCGTAGCGCGAGTCCGGTATTTCTCGAATCAGAATTGCGAGCGGCGCGCAGGCCTCGCTGTTGCCGGCGTGCCGCGCGAGTAGCGCTTCTTGCCAGAGCGCGTCGTCGCGCAGAATGCTGCTCGGGAAATCCGTGTAGAAAGCGTGAAAGGCTTGGCGCGCGCGCGGCGCGTCGTGAAGCGCATCGCGATAGAGCTCGGCCAAGTGAAACGCGGCTTCGGCGTAGCGCGGCCGCTCATAGCTGCCGGACATGTGCGAGACCTCGCGTGAAACCAGCATGCGCTCGAGCAAGGCGATCGCGCGCGGCGCGTTGCCGAGCTGCTCCTCGCAGCTCGCGCCGTGAAATAGCGCGTCGTCCCAATAGGCGCCGTGCGGGTAGGGGAAACGATCGGCCACGACGAGGTAAGCGTCGCGCGCTTCGGCGATCTTGGCTTCGTTTTCGAGGCGTCGTGCGCGCTCGTACAAGAGCTGTTCGGCGAGCTCCGATTGATCCAAGCCGGGTTCGCTCTTTGCGATGTACGCGAGCACGGCGGCGTCTCCGCCGTGCTCCGCGAGCTCGGCGAAATAGCGTCGCAGCGCGAGGCCCGCGACGCCCGAGCTCGGGTATTTGCGGATTGCGGCTTCGAGCTCGGCGTAGCCGCCTGTCTCGTCGCCACCGCGCAAGCGCAAATCGGCGAGCGCGAAAGTCGAGCGCGCGGCGCGCTCGCTCTTACCGTTCGCGAGCACGGTGTAAAGCCCGCGCGCGTGTTCGACGTCGCCCGCGCGTTCGTAAGCGGTGGCCGCGCGATAGCGTGCTTCGGCGCGGTCGCGCGGAGACCGCGCGGTCTCGGCGGCGGCGAGCCAATACTGCGCAGCAGCGGCGAATTGTCCGTCGCCGTAGGCTTGCTCGGCGCTGTGCTCCGCGCGCACATACGACGGCGGCAATGCCGGCGCGCACGCACAGAGCAACCCAACCAAAATCAAAGCACGCTTCACGCCGGCTCCGCGGGCTCGAGCGTCTCGCTTTGCGCGCGTGCTGCGAGCGCACTCGCCAAGAGCTCGTAGGCGATGATCTGCGTCGCTTGCGCCAAATTCACCGAGGGTTGATCATTGGCCATCGGGATGCGCACGTGGAAGTGTGCGAGCGCGTGCTCGGCCTCGGACAAGCCAGTCTTCTCGTTGCCGAACAAGAACGCGACTTTGCCGCCTTTCGCCGCGTGCTCGAGCGCGCGCGCGGCGGCCTCGCGCGGTTGAATCACGCCGGAGAAGCCGCGTCGCGCAGTCGTCGCGAAGACGAGCTCGACGCCCGCGACGGCGCTCTCGAGCTCATCGACGCAGAGCGCGGCGTGCAGCACGTCCCAAGACTTTACGGCCATTTTGAAGGCCATTTCGTGCTCCGGCACCGCGAGCCGGCTCGGCTTGACGAGCACGAGCTCGGTGAAGCCCATGGTCTTGATCGCGCGCGCGCTGGCGCCGACATTTTCCGGATAGTGCGGTCGCACCAAGACGAAGCGCGTCGCCGCGTGAATCGGCAAGCGCAGTTTCGGGGTCGGGATCTCGAGCGGCTTCTCGAAGCTCACGGCAAGGGCGCTCCATGCTCGGATCGCGCGCAGCGAAAACCGAGCGAGGGCTGACGTTCGCTCGGGCGAAATGCTTCGCGCGCCGCGCCACGCAGCCAAGCCAACGGCGAATTGTAACCGCCGCCGCGCGCGACGCGAGCGCCGGTCGCGTTCGCCGCGTCGGGGCCGCTGGGATCGCTCGCGTCGTCCGCGGAGTATTGCGTCGCGTAGCGATCGAAGACCCACTCCGAGGCGTTGCCGGCCAAGTCCAAGAAGCCGTCCGGTGTCTTGCCCGCGCGAAATGAACCAACGGGCGCGAGTTCGCCGAAGCCGTCGCTCGCGTCGCTGCGATCGAGGCCGAGCCGGCCGTGATTGGCGAGGTGGCCGTTGGCGAAATTTCCCCAAGGAAATCGCCTTCCGTCTTGGCCTCGAGCGGCGCGCTCGAACTCCGCTTCGGTCGGCAAGCGCGCGCCGCGGAATTGGCAGAAGTCATGAGCGTCGTCCCAGCTCACGAGCGTGACCGGATAGTTCGGGCGTTGAAAGCGGCGCGCGCCTTGTTCGTACGGCGGCGCCTTGCAACGTCCGACACGCACGCACGCAAAGTAATCTCGCACCGTCACTTCGATGCGATCGAGAAAATAGCCCGACAGCTTCACGCGATGACGCGCAAGTTCGTCGGCGAACGTTTGTTCGTCGCAAGTCGTCGCAAGTGGCTCGCGTTCGCACAAGAGT
>DASYCL010000173.1:0-4540 GCA_036500245.1 Polyangiaceae bacterium
GCCGCGAGCAATGCCAAGGCGTCGCTGCGCGACCAATCCGCGGCTTCGCATTGTGGCGCGATAGCGGCGACATCGAGGCCGCGCACTTCGCCGACAATCCGCGAACGCAAACCCGCGCTGTCGAATAAGCTGACCGGACCAATGCCGCGCTCGCCCGCCGCGAGCCGAGCAAAGGTCTCTTCGCGTCCAATACCGAGCGACGAAACGATGCCGAGGCCCGTGATCGCGACGCGCTCACGCCCGGCCATGAGTTACTTTGCTTTCGCTTGTGCGACGTGTTCCGCGATGGCGTTGACGGACGCAAAAATCGCTCGACTCGCCTCACCTTCGGGCACGCTCACGCCGAAGCGCTCTTCGATCGCCATCGCGAGCTGCAGCGCGTCGAGCGAGTCGAGGCCCAAACCCGCGCCGAACAGCGGCGCCGCGTCGTCGATGTCGGCTTCGGTTTTTCCGCGCAAATCTAGCTCCTCTAGGATCGCGCGTTTGATTTGGGATTTCAGCTCGGTCTGATCCATGACTTCAAGCTTCAACTCTTCGCACTCTTCACGATCGCCGCGACGACGTCGCGATCGCGCACGCCGTCCACGTCCGCGCGGTAGCCGAGCACGAGCCGATGGCGTAGCGCCGGCAGCGACAAGTCGCGCACGTCGTCCACGTCGGCCGCGGCTTCTCCGCGCAGTGCAGCGCGCGCCTTGGCAGCCAAAACCAAAGCCTGGCTACCGCGCGGCCCCGAACCGAAGCGCACGTATTGATTGACCTCGGGCGGCGCGAGCGGCGAGCCCGGACGCGAAGCGCGCGAACAAGCGACGGCAAAACGCACGGCTTCATCCGTGATCGGAATCCGCGGAACGAGCGCACCGAATGCGCGAACTCGCTCGAGATCCACCACGGATTCGAGGTTCGGTTCGACACCGGAGGTGGTACGCCGCGCGATCTCCAATTCTTCCGCCTCGGAAGGATATTCCACGTGAACCTCGAGCAAAAAGCGATCCAGCTGCGCTTCGGGCAACGGATACGTGCCTTCTTGTTCGATCGGATTGCGCGTGGCGAAAACCTGAAACGGATCGGGTAGCGAGTGCGTCGCGGTGCCGACGGTAACGCGGCGTTCTTGCATGGCCTGCAAGAGCGCCGCTTGCGTCTTCGGCGGCGTTCGATTCACTTCGTCCGCGAGCACGAGATTTTTGAAGATCGGCCCGGGCATGAAGCTCGTTTCGCGGCGCACCAGGCCATTTTTCTCGACTTCGTTCAGCACGTCCGTACCCGTAATGTCGGCGGGCAAGAGGTCGGGCGTGAACTGCACGCGTCCGAAGCTCAAGCCGAGCGCACGCGCCAAGCTGCTCACGAGCAGCGTTTTCGCGAGTCCCGGCACACCGACGAGCAGCGCGTGTCCGCGCGCGAGCAGCGTGACCAAAAGCGCCTCGACCACGTCGTCTTGACCGACGACGGCGCGGGCGACTTCGGTCTTCAGCTTGCCGAATGCACGTTCACAATCGACGAGCAGTTCGGCATCTTTCGGGGTTGCTCTGGATTCGTTCTCGGTCACGAAGGCTCGCTCACGGGCTCAGCAGTCGCCCGCTTCTAGCACGGCTCGGAGCGACTGATTTAGCCCAAAAACCGCGGAAGGTTGCCTACCTGAGAACGGCCGTGTAAGCGAGCCGGGATGCGATTTGGCCACGACCCGGGCAGTTTGCCCCCGACGAGTTCGGCCGCGCCCGGCGGCTTCGTCGTGGAGCGCCCGCCAGCTGGCCTCGCGCGTGGCAAGTATCCGGCTTCACCGTGGGCGATCGGCGCGCTCGGAGCCGTGCTCGTGCTCGGAACGATCCTCTACTTTCTGCTCCGCTTGCGAAAATCGCGTCCATGAATCGATTCGTTCGTCGGCTGGCGATCGCGATGCTGTTCGGCGTCGCGGTGTATTTGTTTTTCGCGCTCTACACCGGCGTGCACAAAATCGAAGCGAGCCTTCAGGTGTTTCAGTGGAGCGCGTTCGCGATCGCGCTCTCCTTGGCGACCGCGAACTACTCGATTCGTTTTCTGAAGTGGCAGTACTACTTGAAGCGACTCGGCGTCACCGGTGTGCCGGGCTTCGATAGTTTGTTGGTATTTTTGTCCGGCTTCGTACTCACGATCACACCGGGCAAAGTCGGAGAGATTTTCAAGAGCGCGGTCTTGGCGAAGACGCACGACGTGCCGCTCGCGCGGACGGCGCCGATCGTCGTCGCCGAGCGGCTCACCGACGCGATCGGCGTGATCGTGCTGATCGTGCTCGGCGGCGCGGCGTTCGCGCATGGGCTGGCGCTCGTACTGTGCGGCTCCTTCGCGGTCAGCGTGGGCATCGCGCTGATCATTTGGCCGAAGCCGGGGCTCGTGTTCGCGAACTATCTCGAAACGGGTCCGGCGCGTTTGCGGCCGCTCGCGCCGAAATTGCGCGAAGCCTTGGTCAGCCTGCGCGTCGTGGCGAGCCCGAGTGCGCTGCTCTGGCCGACGTTCTTGTCCGTGATCGCGTGGTCTTCGGAGGGGTTCGGCTTGTACGTGATTTTGCGCGGTTTCGCGGCCACGATCGCGCCGACCATCGCGATCTTTTTTTATGCCACGGCGACACTCGCCGGCGCGCTGATTCCGCTGCCCGGAGGCCTCGGAGTCGTCGAGGGTTTGATCAAGGGGCAGCTCACCGAAGTGGGCGGTGTGGCCGCGGGTCCGGCCACTGCCGCGATGATGCTGATCCGCTTCGCAACGTTGTGGTGGGCGGTGATCGTCGGGTTCGCGGCGCTGTTCGTGTTACGGCTGCGTTTTCCGGACAAGCTCGGGGGATCCTCAGCGTCGGAATTGGCGGCGCCGACCGCGAGCCTCGAGGGTGAAGCTGAATCGTGAGCTGACTGGGCGTCACAGCTTGGGATGTTTTGGCCCTGCGCGCGAGTCAGCGCTTGGCCGCTCGCGCATCGAGCGACGCTTCGGGCGCTGTCAGGACGTATTTGGCCCGGCGCGGGAATCAGCGCTCGGCCACTTCCGCGTCGAGCGACGCGACGGCGCCTGTTCACCCCTTCGGGTATCACGAAGCGCGTCGGTCAGTTCTCGCTACTCGCCTCTCTTTCCCCTGTCGGGGATCGCGAAGCGCGTCGAAAACCGTGATCACCCTGGCGAGCCAGACGCTTTGTTTTATTTCCGGGCAGGCGAGCCCGGCCGTTCGCGCGCGCTCTGGCGCGAAAAGGAAGAGGAGACACAGAGAGGTGATGAGCACTCAGATCGTGAATGCTTCGTGAAACGGTTACAGATCTGTGCCGCGCTTGCCCGCGGTGAGACCGTGCCCACGCCCCAACAAAAACCAAGATGCGAAGCGGCGTTCAAGTGAGCGCGCGCAAAGCGGCGAGCGCGGCGGCGAAATCGGGCGGCGGCGGGGCTTCGAAGCGAAGGCGTTCTTCGGTGATCGGATGAATGAAGCCGAGCACGGCGGCGTGGAGCGCTTGGCGGCCGAGCTTTGCGGCGATTTCGCCGAGATCTTCGGCCGACGGCGTGCGACCGTAAAGCGCGTCGGCGACAATCGGGGTTTTGGTTTGCTCGCTCAGGTGGACGCGAATTTGATGCGTGCGACCTGTCTCGAGCCGACACTCGACGAGCGCCGCGCGTTCACCGGCGAGGCGCTCGATCACGCGCACGCGCGTGACTGCGCTGCGACCTTCCTTGCGCCGCGACGTAAAGCGCAGCCGCGATTTCGGATCGCGCGTGTGCAGCGTGCGAATCGTGCCTTCTTTCGGCACGCCGAGCGTGAGCGCTAGGTACGCGCGTTCCATGCTGTGCGCGGCGAGCTGCGCTTTGAGCCCCTCGCGCGCGCGGTCGTCTTTGGCAACGACCAAGAGGCCGCTCGTGTCTTTGTCGATCCGATGCACGATGCCCGGGCGCAGTGACGCTTCGTAGTCTTCGGGATCGGAGCTCGGTTGTGAGAAGCCCGGGCGCGCGAGGAGGCCGTTCACGAGCGTGCCCGTTGCGTGACCGCGCGCGGGATGCACCACGAGACCTGCAGGTTTGTTCACGACCAGCAAATGCTCGTCCTCGTATTCCACCGCGAGCACGACGCTCGCGTCGGGCTCGGCCAGGCTCGGCGGCGGCGCGCCCGGCTCGACTTCGATCACGCTGCCGGCGCGGACCGAATCGCGCGCGCGACATGGCTTGCCGTCGACTTTGACCCGCTCTTCGTCGATCCAGCGCTGGACGGTCGCGCGCGAAACGTCGTTCATGAGGCGAGCGAGCACCTTGTCGAGGCGCTCCCGCCGCTGCTCGACGCCGAGCACGAACTGACGCACCGTCACTCGACGAACCTCTGCGGCCGAGCCGAAGCTCGGCGAGACACGCTCACCAGATCTTGCTTTTGATGTGTCCTTTGGACTTCACCAAAATGTCGACCAGAGCGCGATCATAGAAGTTGCGATGATAGAGATCGGGCGAGACACGGCTCTTGAATAGCGCGCGACCCTCTTCGATCTCTTCGCCGAGCTGTTCGAACAGCGAATCGCCCTCGATGCCACGAATGATTTTTTCTTCGTTGTAG
>DASYCL010000174.1:0-3458 GCA_036500245.1 Polyangiaceae bacterium
CCGAACAGGGCGAGATCGTTCTTTGGCTACAGATTCTCGCCGATCACTGCGAGCTCGAGGTCAAAGATACCGGACCTGGCATCCCAGCAGATTTACGCACCTCGGTGTTCGAGCCCTTTTTCCAAGGCGAGTCCGCGGCCCAACGACACGCGAGCGGCACCGGACTCGGGCTCTCACTCGTGCGCGAAATGTTGAACGCCCTGGGCGGGAGCATCGAACTCAGATCCGAAGTCGGAGTGGGCAGCACCTTTCGGATCTCCGTACCGAGGGCCGGTGCGTTGCCCAATGTCAGCCAAGCGGCGGCGGAAATCGCTTAGCCGATCGCTACTTTTCCAGGGCCCGACAGCTCCCACAACACGATAGGATAGTGTGGTGCGCCCATGGAGTTGTGCGGCGCGGCGCGGATCGTCTTTTAAGACGGCACGATTTTCCGTACACTAGCGCTTTCGCAACGATGGTCCGTTGGGTGGACCGTCGCAGCGCAACCCTCGATGGCACAGGATCACCAGATGCTCTCCGCGCCGCATGCCCTAGTTTCAAATTGCCTCTCTCGGGCTTCGGGGAGGCGGCCATGACTTTGCGAGTTTTGCTCGTCGATGACGAAGAGCAATATCTGCGCGGGTTGAGCCGCGAACTCCGGCAGCTCGGCTGGGAAGTTCACACCGCGACCGATGGCGCCGCTGCGCTGCGTGCCGTGAGCGAACGCGAATTCGAAGCATTGGTGATCGATTTTCAGATGCCGGGGCAAGACGGCGTGCGCCTGCTCGGCGAGGTGGCAAAGCGGCAAAATCGCCCCGTAACGGTATTACTTTCGGGCTACCTCAACGTGCAAACCACGATGCGAGCAGTGCACCAAGGCGCGACTGACGTGCTCGAAAAGCCAATTGCTGGTGGCGCTCTCGACGCGCGCTTGCGCACGTTGCTCGAGAGTCGAACTGCGGCAGCGAGTCCGTCGTCCGGCTCGAGCCCCGCGAATGCGGAGCTCGCGAAGATTCTCGGCGACACGCCCAGCATTCGCGCGGTCCGCGATCAGGTGCAAACTGTCGCGCGCTACCCAGAGCTTTCTGTCACCGTGGTCGGCGAAACGGGAACCGGCAAGGGCCTGGTCGCAGAAGCGATTCACTCGCTCGGCTCGACCGCGGGTCGATACATTCCGCTCAACGTCGGTGCGGTGCCGGAACAATTTCTCGAAGCCGAGCTATTCGGCCGCGACTCGGCCGACGAGAACGAGCGGCGCATCGGCCTCTTCGAGCTAGCCGGCCCGGGCACGCTCTTCATCAGCGAGCTTGCCGAGCTCCCGCAAGCACTGCACAACAAATTGCTGCGTGTGCTCGAAAGCCGGAAATTTCGCCGCGTGAACGGTCAAGTCGATCTGCCGTTCCGAGCGCGCATGGTCGCCGCGACGCGGCGCCGCGTTTCGAGCCACGATCTCAAGGCAGAGCTATTCTATCGGCTCTCCGCCTTTACCATCTTGCTGCCCGCGCTGCGCGATCGCGTCTCGGACATCGAAGGCATCGCGAGCGGCATCCTGAACGACATCGCGCAACGCGACGGCCGGCAGCAATTGACGCTGGAGGCTTCCGCGCTCGCTGCGCTGAAGGCGCATCACTGGCCCGGCAACGTGCGCGAGCTCGAAATCGTGCTGAGCGAGGCCGCGGCGCTCACCAGCGGACAGACGCTGAGCGGAGAAGACATCCGCTCAGCACTGCGCGAGCACGGCTTACCGAACGAGTACGAAGCTGCTTCCGAGGCAACCAGCGGCACGTTCCCCACGTCGATGCCCGTATCGGAACCGCTGCGCTCGCTCGAGCGTCGCATGATCACGGACGCCTGGGAGACTTCCGGCAAGAATCTCAGCGCCGCCGCGCGCACGCTTGGCCTGCCCCGCACCACCTTGCGCGACCGACTGAAGAAGTACGGCTTGCGCTAAGCTTACGTCGCGCTGATGCCCCAGAATTTTTGGGGTTCGAGACACTAAGCCGGCGGCGCACTCGAATTTTTCCGCGTCAAGCTCATGCGCGCCAAGTGCAGTGCTAGCCGGCGGTAGAGCTCGCTCGCTAGGCGCGGATCGGCGCAGATCTCGGAGAAGTCGTCCGCGCGCACGCGCAATAGACGCGTCGTCATCTCGCACACGGGTGGATCGCCGTGCCCAGGGACGCCGACGAGCGATTCGGCGTAGAGCAGCGCGCCGGCACCGACACGGCGTTCGTCCGGATAGCGCACGATTCCGTCGAGCACGATGTAAGCGACGAGATCGTTCGCGACTTGGCGCGGAATCGCCTCACCTTCGCGCAGTTCGACTTCGACCGCTGCTGACAGGGCGGTTAGTGCAAACGAGGTCGGCATATCGACGAGCAACGGGCTCTGCCGCGCGCGCTCGAGATCGGCCGCATTCAGCCCGCGATCGTGTTCGCTGCGTTTGACGAAGCGATCGCCGACTTCGACCACGATCGCGGTCGCATTGTCGCGACCGAGCCGACCGGCATGCGCGATCAAGGCCTGCACTGCATGTTCGGCCGAACCGTCGCGCAGCATATCCGAAAGCTCGGCTTCGCCTTCGATCTGCCCGTACACGCCGTCACTACAAACCAAGATGCGATCGCCGCGACTCACGTCGACGAACAGCGTATCGACGGTAACCGTCTCGTTGATGCCGAGCGCATTGGTGATGCCGGAGCGCGCCCCCGAGCCAACGACGCGACCGAAGCCGTCCGTCTTGGTCGCGCTGAGCGAAGTGTGATCTTGAGTGAGCTGCAGCACGGCGCGCTGTCGCGCGAGGTAGACTCGACCATCCCCCGCGTGCGCGATGAACGCGTGGTCGCGCGCGAACCAGACCACGTCGAGCGTCGTACCCATGCCGCGATGTTCGGCGTTGGCTTCGCTGTCGGCGCGGATCACGGCATTGGCGCGCTCCACCGCGCGCCTTAGCTCGGCGAACATCGCGCGGCGCGCGCTCAAATCGGCGCGCGCGACGTATGCTTCGACCACGCGCTGCGCGTTCCTGCCGGACAGCGCGCGTTGCACTTCCTCGACTGCAATCTTAGCTGCGACTTCGCCCGCGAGGTGCCCGCCCATGCCGTCGGCTACCGCGAACGCTCCGATTTGCGGCGCGACCAAAGCCGCATCCTCGTATTGCTCGCGCGTCGCCCCGATATCACTCGCGAGCGCATATTCGGCCCGGAAGTCGAACCGAGGCAAGATCGACGGCATCCACCGCAGCATAGCAAGGTGGCGGCGCTTTTTCGTGCTAAACGCGGCATCGTGCGGAGCCTCGGTCTGGAAACGTCCACGCGGCGCGGCTCGGTCGCCCTGCTCGAAAACGACGCCGTCGTCGTCAGCCTCGAGCACGAAGAGCCGAACGCTCACGCCGAGCGCCTGCTCCCGCTGGTCGAGCGCGCGCTCGCCGAAGCCGGCTGGCCAAAATCCAGCTTGGATCGGCTGGGCGTCGGAGTCGGCCC
>DASYCL010000175.1:0-8127 GCA_036500245.1 Polyangiaceae bacterium
GGCCGGTGAAGGCGCGTCCCAGGATTTCTCGCTGGTCGTCGCGGTGGCGCTTTCGCGCACGGGCATGGTGCACCTCGGCAGCCCGATTCAAGTCGCGGATGCGACGCGCGTGCCGCTGAATCAACTCACCGCGTTTCTGGAAGAAGTGCGTCGCTGCACGAACACCGGCGAACGCCTGTTGGTCGCCTTGCCGCCGACCGGAAAAAGCCCGATCACCGCCACGATCGCGCAAGCGACGGACGCAGCAGTTTTGTGCGTGCAACTCGATTGCATGACCTCGGCGCAAGCCAAGCAAACGCTCAAGGTCGTCGGGCAAACGCGCTTTCTGGGTTCGGCCATCTTTCGGCCGAACCAGATCGCGAAAGCGCGCGCGACGACCGATCAGGGACGCTGAACGGTCAAATCGATCACCGTGAAGGAGTACGGCTGCGCGGAGACCGAAACCGTGCCGGCGTTTTCCCCGCTCTTGATCTCGACCGGAGCGAGCGCGCTCGACTGCGCGTTGTAACTGAACGCACGGCTCGTCGTAACGTGACCGCAGGTCTCGAGCTCGATGTTCGCGTCGATCGCAAATGTCGGATCGCGATTGACGATCACCGCCACGAGGTGTGTGCCCGGCTCGTCGCGTGACGCGAAGATCGAAACCTTGTCGGCGTCGCGCGTCGGCAAGGAGACGTCCAAGAAACGGCCGCCCTTGCCGTCGAAGTTCCGAAACGCGCGAAACGCCCAAAAAGTGGCTGTGCCCGCTTTCGGCCCATCCCAATAAAAGGCCGAATCGAGCCCCTCTTTGCCGAAACGACCGAGCGCTTCGGCGGTCGCGACGCCGCCGCTGATGTGCGAGTCGGCGCCGAAGCTCCACTCGCCGATCGAAATTTTGCGACCCGGATAATATTGCGCAACCCATTCCTTGAGCCGCGGAATCAAACGCACGGGTTCGCCAATCCAGGATTCGTCCTTGTACGTGCGATCCCACAACGCACGCGTCGAACGAATGCGAAGCGCCGCGCCTTCTGCGTCGGTGCGCGCGTTCTGCCCGTAGATGCGATCGGCTGCCGGGTAGAAATGCACGTCGAGCACGTCGAGCAAACGCTCCTTGGTGTTCTGCTCGTGTTCGGCGAGCTTCTGCAGGTACCACGGGATCAGCGGAAGATCGCCGTGTGCAGCGCGATCAGGGTGTTGATCGGATGCTTGGTCTTTGCCGGAAAAGAAATAACCGCGCCAGCCCCACTCCGCCGGGCCCGCAATCACGGCATCGGGATCGGCTTTCTTGATCTCGTGCGCATAGCGCAGCGTTCGATCGAGGAGTTCATCATAGCTGAGTGGCTCCGGGTGCACGTCGCGATGGGTCGAGCTCCACAGCGACGGTTCGTTGTCGAGGATGTACATTTGCGCGCCACGCTTGCCACGCGCTCGATCTTTTTCGCGCAGCTCCGCGATGTAACGCGCGATCACTTCGGGCGGCGCCGCGATGCTGGTCTCCGCCGCCGGGCCGGGTTTGATCTTGGAGCCGTCCGGTGCGAGTCCGTTGCCAGCCTCTGGCCGATTGCTGTCGAACTTGCTCTGCTTCGGGAATTTGCTTTTGGGAAAGCCGACCGAGCTTGCGTCTTTGGCGACCCAACCGATCATCGGCACCGTGACCGCGTTCGGCACCGAATGCGCGACGCCAGCGTCGATCCAATCCCAAATCGTGCCGTTGGCTTTGCCGTTTTCGAAGAACCAGTCGTTGCCGCTGTTCCAAAGCGCTTCGTCCCAGTTCAAGCGCGACATCAAGTTGCCACCAATGCGCTGCGCCGAAAGTCCGCTCTCCCAGTCCCCGACTGCGGCCCCGTAGATCATCGGGCTGATGGCATGCGTCGCGTCCGCGCAGCTCACTTGCAGATTCACCGGATGCGAAGACGCTTTGCCCGCAGACGCGCCGTTCGATTTCGTGAGCACGATTTTGTCGAGCAGCACCGAACCCGAATCGACCGAGCTGCGCGCTCCGATCACGATGCGATCGATCGGCAAATTGTCGGGATCGAGATCGTCCCAATCGATCAGCACTTCGCGCCAACCATCCGCGAGCTTGGCTACTTGCTCCTGGCGCACCGAGACCTTCGGGAAGGCGCTGTCCGGCGTGCCCGTGCGCTTGAGATTGACAGCCAAAAACTCGGGCCAGTCCCCGGGCGGCTTATAGCGAAACACCAGCGCGCCGAAATGCGATGGCAACTCGTCGTGATGCAGCGCGATGCCGCCATAGCCGGCAAACACGATCTTCGCCGGGCCCGACGTTGGAATTTGGTGCGGCCCCCAACCCCAATCCTGCCAACCGTCGCCGAACTTGCCGTCGTAAGCCGTCACGGCAACGTCGAAGAGCGTCACGCTTCGTTCGCTGGCGGCGGGCAGCGGGCCAACATATTGCGCAGCGCGACGCGCCACTTGTTGCACGCGCACGTAGAGTCCCGCGGCCACGAGGGCGCACGACCCGAGTGCCGCCCCGATCCGCCATCGTTTCTTCATCCGTTTACTCCGCGCCGTCGCGCTCGACGCGCGCGGCAAGCGTGCGGCTCGAAGAGCGTTTCGCGGTGCTGTCCGCGATGGTCGCGTGACGAAGGCGGCTCGAAATCGTGGAGCCCATCGCCTCGGCGTCTAGCCTCTCTCAGAAAAAGCCGCAATCTTCTTGATCTTTGCAAGCTCGCCGGGAGGGACGCGAAAAAGCGCTCTTTCCAGCCGAAATAGAGCAGCGCGAGAAATTCGGCCGGCTCGGGTCGCCTTGCGTCGAGGTTTCCTAGGATCTACGGTTCGACGCTCTCGCCCAGCATTTCTCGATCTGACTTGCCGATTCGAGGGCTGGCGCAGTCGCGAAAGTCGAATATGGACGAGTACCAAGAAGAGAGCAGTGAGGGTGGCGGCGGTGGATTCCAAGTCGCCCACCTCGCGAGTTACCTGGCGTTCGCCAAACGAGCACTGCTCGCGCGCTGGCGAGTCTCGGCCCTGCTGTTCGTGACCGGAGTCGGTCTCAGCGTCGCCGCGCTCGTGCTTCTGCCGAAAACGTATACTTGCAAGACGGTGCTCATGGCACTGGGCACACCGCTCGATCGCTCGAACAATCAGGACAAGCCGCTAACCAACGCGGAAGGCCTGATCATGAGCCACGAGAATCTAGACAACGTCATTCGCGACACTCAGCTCGTGAAGACCTTCGAGAGCCGCCGGCCACCGCTCTTGAAGTTGAAAGATCGCATCATGGGCGCGCTCTTTACCAAGCCGGACGACGAAACCAAGATCGCCCAGCTCGTGGGCACGCTCGAGACCAAACTCGACGTGAGCGTCGACCGCGACTCGGTCCTGACGATCAAGGCCGATTGGAGCGACGGAAAGACCGCGGCAGAGCTCGCCGAAACCGCACGCGAGAGCTTCTTGAAGAGCAGGCACGCGGCGGAGATTTCGGCGTTCGAGGATCAGATGGCCATCCTCGATGAGCATGCGAGCAAGCTTCGCGACGAGATCAACGCGCTCGCCGATCAGCTCAACACCGCTCAACAGACCGCGGCACCGCAACCGATCGCACAAGCCGGCGCGCCAAAGCCGGCGCAAGTCGCAGCTCGTCCGGCGCACCCCGCGGGCCTGAATCCAGATTCGATGCTGGCTGAAGACATCGCGAGCATGAAGGAGAGGCTCGCGACCGACAAACCGAAGCTCGCGGACATGGAAAATGATTGGCAGCGCAAGCTGCACGACGAGCAGGCAAAGCTTGCGGATCTACAGCTGCGCTTCACGCCAACGCACCCCGATGTGATCACGGAGCAGCAGCGCGTTGCAATCATCACGCAAGCTCCGCCTCAGGTCGCGCAACTGCGCGCCGAAGTGCAGACCTTGGAGCAGGACATCAAAGGCCGTGAAGCGCTCGCCAAGCTCACGCCCGCGGCGGTGTCCGCAGGTGCCGCGCAGCCGACAACCGCTGAACCGCTACCCACCAACGTGATCCAAGCCTTGACCAAAGACGATACGGATCCGGCTTTGCGTGCCCAGCTGTCGGGCGCAATCATGAAGTATCGCGAGCTCCGTGACGACGTGCGCAGCGGCCGGATCGAGCTCGACACGGCGCAGGCGGCCTTCAATCACCGCTATCAGGTGATCATGCCCGCGGAAGTGCCATCCAGGCCGCAAAAGCCGAAACCCGCGATGATCATCGCCGGCGGCCTGATCGCTTCGTTGCTCTTGGCGTTGGCACTGCCGATCCTCGCCGAGCTGCGCCGCGGCGTCATCGTCGAGACCTGGCAGGTGCATCACTTGCAATTGCCCGTGCTCGCCGAGTTGCAATTGCCGCCCCACAACGACTCGTGACGGGCGCGACGAAACCTTAGTCCCCGGAATTTTAGCTACGAGCCCATGCAAACACTGTCCGCAACAGAAATCGATCGCTACAAACAAAGCTTCGCCGAGGACGGCTACGTCGTGATTCCGAACGTGGTGTCGAAGGAAAGGCTCGCCGCGCTGCGCGTCAAATTGCTGGACGCGCTCGAGCTCAGCCAGCGCACCGGAGATCTGTTCAACGGCGGCGGCGGCATCAGTGGGCACCTCAACTGCTTCCCCGGTGAAGAGTCGCGCTTCGCCTACGACACCTTGGTCGAACGCGGCATGGTCGATCTGGTGCGCGAGTTGTCCCCGCACTCGTTCGGGCCGCTCCGGGCGGGTTGCAACATGAATCTGCCGCGCAGCGTCGCGCAGCACTACCACATGGACGGCATCTTTCTCGAAGACTTCATGATCGCCAACGTCGCCGTGGTCGATACCGATATCGTGAACGGCGCGATCGACGTGGTGCCCGGCACACACAAACGCTTTTACCGCTATTTCGATTTCGCTTCGGGCCGCCTGTACCGCCAAGCCAAGCGGCTACCGATGAACCAAGGGGACGTGCTCGTGCGCACGTCCAAGCTCTGGCATCGCGGCATGCCGAACAAAGCCAGCGTGCCGCGGCCGATGCTGGGCTTCACCTTCGGCGAGAAAAACGTGCGCGACGGCGAGGCCTTCAAAGACAAGGGCGGCAAAATCGGTTTCGATCCGAATTGGTTCAACCCGAACTGGCGCGGCCGCCTGCGCGAGCGCACGTTCGTCACCGCGCCGATCAGCTATTCGGCGTACCGCTTCGTCACTTCGTACTTCAGCAACAAAGGCTACGCGCACTGAGCACGGCTCAGTCGCGCGCGAGCACTGCTTCGTAGCCTTTTTCTGCGTCGCGCGCCATCCGCTGGGATGTGAAATGCTCGAGCAAACGCGCGCGGCCGCGTTCGCCCATGCGCGCGCGCAGCGCCGGATCGCGGAGCAGCGTGAGCAGATTCGCGGCGAGCGCTGCAATATCCCACGGCGGCGACAGCAAACCGGTTTCGCCAGCTTCGACCACTTCCGGCGTGCCGCCATTGTCGATCGCCACGACCGGTCGCTTCATCGCCATCGCCTCGAGGAAAACCAAGCCGAATGGCTCCTCGAAGCTCGGCATGCTGAACACGTCACACGCCGCCATCACGCGCGGCACGTCCGAACGCGCACCAGTGAAAATCACCTTTTGTCGCACGCCGAGGTTCGAGGCGAGCTCTTTCAGCTCGTCGCTGAAGGAGCCGCCTTCGACTTCACTCGCATCCGCGCCGACGATCAAGAGGCGCACATTTTCGATCACCGCGTGGACCAACGCGAACGCGCGAATCAACTCGCGCTGTCCCTTCCAAGAAAACAGCCGCGATACCGAGGCCAGAACCAAGACATCCGCCGGCACGCCGAGTTCGCGTCGAAGCTCATTGCCGTCGATCGCCGGATCCCACTTCGACGGGTCGATGCCGTTCAGAATCGTGTGAATGCTCGAAGCCGGACGGCCCATCGCGAGCAGCGTACTCGTCACGTAACGCGAAATGCTGAACACCGCATCCGCGCGCGCGACGCCGAATCGAGCTGGCAAGCTGTACTGCTTGGACCACTTGACGTGGACGTGCACCACTGAACGCGCGCCGGTCGCCTTCGATAGCGCGATGTTGTAGCTGGCATCCCGCGGACGTTCCGTGCTGTGCACGATGCGAATGCCTTCCTGTGCGACGTACTTGCGCAGCGCTAGAAAATCCCCCGAAAACGCCGCTCCCGAGCGCACCGCGCGGACCAACGCTGCGACGTTCTTCGAGCCGAGGCTCGGCGCAAATCGCGTCGGCCGCAGCTTGATCTCGGGCAGACTGCGCCAAATCTCGAGCGACGGGGGTTCGCGCCTGCCGTCGCCGCCGGTGCAAGCGACGTGCACCTCGAATTTTTCTCGATCCAGTTGGCGAATGATGTCGGCATGCACGGCTGCGTCCGCGCCGAAGCCATCCTGCGCGTGCAGGAACAAGATCGGAATCTTATCAGCCATGATGCACTACAGATCGCCGCTCGTGAGCTCGCCCGCGAGCCGATCGACCGCTCGCGCGGCCAGCGCCATGGCGGTCAAAACCGGATTTTTTTCGGGACCAGTGGTGAACGCGGACGAATCGGCGACGACCAAGTTCCGCACATCGTGCGCGCGACTCCACGCGTCGAGCACGCCGAAGCGCGCTGAGGCATGCATCCGGCAAGTGCCGGCATAGTGGTTGGCGTTGCCGGCCGCTTCCACCTTCCAGACGCGGACTCGCGGCTGAAACCCACCGCGCGCGAGCAGTGACACGATTTGATCGCGCGCCTGCTCCAGCACTTTGACCGACTCCGGCGGGTGCTGAACTCTGAGCGCAATGCCGGACGTGCCATCTTCGCTGCTTTGGCTAGGATCGAGCGCGACGTAGTTTTCGCGACTCGGCGCCATCGTGCCGAACACGCTGAAGCCGGTCCAAGTCATTCTACCGATCGGGCGCTTGAGTAAGCTGCGCGCGAAAATATTGCTGCCGCTCCATTGCATGCCGGCCGCCGCGTAGAGCGGCTCCGAGCGCGCCACGTCGAGCCGCGTGATGTACGTCGGGGGATGAACCGAGATCGGTGATTCGAGATCGAGCACGAGTTTGCCGACGGGATGATCGTGCAAATATTTCCCGACCACCCCGTGTGCGTTCGCGAGCCCTTCGGGAAAATCAGCGCTCTTCGACTGCAACAAGACTTGCGGTGAGTTGATCGAACCCGCGGCGAGCACCACGGCGCGGCAAGCGACGCGTTCTTCACTGCCCGTCGCCGCGTCGCGAAAGACCACGGATTTCACGCGTCGCGTTTGCGCATCCCACTCGAGTCGCTGCACGCGCGCGCCAAAACGCACCGAGAGGCCCGGCTCTTTCAGGGCCGGCTCGATCAAACGCACGTACGAGTTGAACGCGGTGCCGCTCAAGGTAAGCGAGGTATCCGCGCCGTAAGCGTACGGCATCGGCACGATCCCGCGCCCGCTGCGGTGCGCGTCGTCTACCATGCTCTGCCAATCCGCCGCGAGCTCCCAGCCATGACGCACGTTGCCGATCGGCAATTGTGGATCGGAGACCTGCGAGCCCGCGATGTGAAGCAGCGGTTCGACTCGCTCGTACCACGGCGCCAAATCGTCGTAACCGAGCGGCCAGGTTTGCTCTTCGCCGGCGCGCGAGGCATCCGCGAAATCCTCGGGTGAAAAGCGCGGCACGGCGCAGCTCCAGTGATTGCTGAGTCCGCCCGGCGCGAGTTGCTCGAAGAGCTGCGCCTTCGGATCGCCCGTCTTGGCGACGCCCGCGCGCTGCTTCAACTCACCGCGACGCTTCGCGACCGTCATGCCGCGAAGCCGCAGCGTGAAGCCCGGCGAAGCGCGCTTCGCGCCGGCCTCCAGAATCAGCACTTCGAAGCCCGCGCGACGCAAGAACACCGCCGCACTTGCACCGGGCGGTCCGCTGCCAATCACGACTACGCGATTGTCGTTTTTCACGCTGCGCCCCGTATACCACGACCCTTAGCGCAAGCGCATGGCGCTTCGGTTCACCGCGCGGACCTTTACTTTCGCGCGGGCAAGTGGGAAAGACGAAACGCGAAGATGCTGCGCCGCGCATTCGGCAACACGGATTTACGGGTGTCGCGCCTGGGTTTGGGCTGCGCGCGGATCGGCGGCGTGTTTCAAGGCGACAGCACGAGCTTCGTGCGCTTGCTCGCCGTGGCGAAAGACGCCGGCATCAACTTCTTCGACACCGC
>DASYCL010000176.1:0-4841 GCA_036500245.1 Polyangiaceae bacterium
AGTAGGCGCGGCGCACGTTGAGCTTGACCTCGTTCTGTTCTTTTCGAATTTCGTGCTCGCCGACTTTGACCTGCGCGTCCGCGGCGTCCCACAAGTTCGTGATTTTGCCGAAGGTCCAGAGCGGGATCGCGCCGGTTACGCCGAGTTGCCAGGCCAGGCCCATGTGATCGGACAAGGCTTTGTCGGTGTCCGGCGTGTAGACCGCGCTACCGTGCACGGATGGCGCCGGCCCGAGTCCACCTGTGAGGGTGAAGTCGCTGTACGGCGACGTGTAGGCTTGGTCGAGCTGTGCGCGTTTTTCGTCGAGCTTGGCGCGCGCTTCTTGAACTTTCGGATAATTGAGCGCCGCGAGCTCGAGGCAGCGCTTCAGCGACAAGACGCGGCTGCGCGTCGGCGCGGAGTTGGGCGTCGGCAATGAGGCGGCTGCGGCGTTGAGCACGTCCGTCGCATCTGCGCGAGCAATGCCCGCGGCCGAGGCGATCCCGACGAGGCATGCCGCGAAAACCGTAGTCCGACCGAAACTCATTCTTCGTCGCGAACTCTTACGCCAGCTCGCTTCACGGCGCGGCGAAAATTCGACCGGTCGAGCCCGGCCTGTCGCGCCGCTTCCGACACGTTGCCCTGAGTTCGCGACAAAAGCCCCGTGAAATAGGCGGTTTCGAAGGCTTCGAGCGAGCGTTCCTTGGCCTCGCGATACGGTAAATCATAGAGCGCCTGGTTGACCGGATCGGCGCCCGACGTGGCATTTGGCTCCGCGGAGCCGCCATTTGCTACGCGACCGAACGGCAGCTCCGCCGCCGTCAAGGTATCTTCCCGACAGAACACGACCGCATGCTCGATCGCGTTTTCGAGCTCGCGAACATTGCCTTGCCAGTGGTGGTTCGATAGCAAGCGCATCGCATCCGGCGAGATCTTCTTTACTTGGCTGCCCGAGCGCGCCGCATATTTCTGCAAGAAGTGGTACGCGAGGAGGGGGATGTCTTCGCGTCGTTCGCGCAGCGACGGCAGCGAGATCGGCACCACATTCAAACGATAAAATAGGTCCTCGCGAAAGCGCCCGGCCGCGATGCGGCTCCGCAGATCGACGTTGGTCGCCGCGACCACGCGCACGTCGACCGTGCGCGTTTCGTTCGAACCGACGCGCTTGACTTCCCCTTCTTGCAGCGCACGGAGCAGCTTCACTTGCGCGAGCGGTGGCAAATCGCCGACTTCGTCCAGGAACAAGGTGCCGTGATCGGCCGACTCGAACAAACCGGCGCGCGTCGCCGTCGCGCCGGTGAACGCGCCACGCACGTGACCAAAGAGCTCGCTTTCCACGAGATCGACCGGGATCGCGGAGCAATTGACGGCCACGAACGAGTTGTTCATGCGCGGTGAGTGTCCATGAATTGCGCGCGCGGTGAGCTCCTTACCGGTGCCGCTTTCGCCCAAGATCAGCACGGTGGAAGAGGTCGGCGCGACGCCGATCGCGAGCCGATACACTTCTTGCATCGCGGGCGAATTGCCGATGAGCTCGCCGAATTTCTCCATTTGTTCGAGCCGTCGCTCGAGCAAAAGTGCGCGATCGACCAAGCGCCGGCGCTCGGTCGCTTTGGTGACCGTGAGCACGACTTCGTCGTTCGAACGAAATGGCTTGGTCAGAAAATGATACGCGCCGGCGCGCACGGCCTTGACGGCAGTCTCGACGTCCCCGAACGCGGTCATCATGATCACTTCGACGCCCGCATGCGCCGTGCGCACGTGTTCGAGCAATTCGAGGCCGCCCACTTTCGGCATCATCAGATCGACCAGCACGACGTCGACTGGCTCGCGGCCGAGCAGTTCGATGGCTTGTGCGCCGTCGTCTGCCGTGAGCACGGTCATGTTGCGGCTGTTGAGCAAACGCGCGAGCGTGCGACGGAGAGTCGGTTCGTCGTCGACTATGAGCACGCGCGGCGGCGCTTCTTCAATCTTGACCGAACCGTATTCGCCCGAGCGCGGGCGCGCGGATAACGTCACTCCGACTTCCTCCGCCCAGTACCTGGTTCGGTTACGATCTCGAGCGGCGGGTTCGAAGGCGGCGCGGTCGGTCGATCCGAGCGACGCATGCTGGCTTCGCCGCGCACGCCCGGGCGACTGCGTGCTTCAGTTTCCGCGTTCGCGCCTCCGCTCACTGGCGTGTACATGTGACCTTGCTGTTGGTAAACGCAAATGCGATTGCCACCATCACGCTTGGCGGCGTGTAGCGCGGCGTCCGCGCCACGCAAGAGTGCATCTTTGGTGCGCACGTCGCGAGAGGGGAAAAGAGCAACACCGAGCGAGAGCGTGATCGGCAAGGGCGAGCGCTGTTCGCCGAAGGCAATGCGCTGATTCGCATCTTGAAAAATGCGCTCTGCGACGGTGACCGAGCCGGCAAAGTGCGTGCTAGGCAAAACCACCAAAAATTCATCGCCGCCGAAGCGCGCGACCACATCCACCTCGCGCACCGAGCGGCGAATGGTTTCGGCCACGAAGCGCACTACGCGATCGCCGAGTTCACGGCCGCCTGCATCGTTGTGCGCTTGCAAACGATCGATGTCGAGGACCAAGCACGCGAGCGGATCGTGATAGCGCTCCGCGCGTTTGAATTCCTCGCTGAGCCGCGTGTGCAAATAGCGGTAGTTGTAGAGCCCGGTGAGATCGTCGTGCAAGCTGAGCTGTTCGAGACGCGCACGCGCTTCGACGACGTGGTCGTGCAAGCGCTTGATGCGCAGCATGGCTTCGACGCGCGCGGTCAGTTCGTCCTTGTCGAACGGCTTGCAAACATAGTCGTCCGCGCCGATTTTGAGGCCTTCGACGCGGCTCGCGCTGTCGGTCTTCACGGTCACGAGCACGACCGGCAAGAAGCTGTCGCTGGTCATGCCTTTCAACAGACGACACGCTTCGAGGCCCGACAGGCGCGGCATCAAAATATCGAGCAGCACCAGGTCGACGCCGCCGCGCGCGACGCGCTCGACCGCGAGCTGACCGTCGGTGACCGCTTCCACCACGTAGCCTTGCTCGCGCAGCATGCCGACCAGGAGTTCGCGCGTGATGCGATCGTCCTCGGCAACGACGATGGTCGACCCGTGCGATGACCGAGGCACGGATCGGGTAGAAGTCGGCGGTTCGCTCTCCGGCACGATGGCAAGGATGTTACTAGAATCGCTCGGACGCCGCGACTCTCCGCAGCGAGTCAATTTCGAGCGCGGGTGACGGGGTAGGTGCTTCGGTCGGAAGCCGCGCCCGAGCTCGCTCAAGGCGCCAAATCGAAGCCCAACCAGGCATCGATGCCGGGGCGACCGACCCTGTGGCCCACGAAACTCGACACCGCCAGGCAGCCGCAAGGGTGTCGATAACCGAAGCCACCCCAAGCCGCGAGTAGGCTCCGCGCGGTCAGATCGTAGTCGAGCGCGCCGGTTGTGGTGAGCGAGCGCGTCCACGGCACGGAGAGCTCGGAGCCCGCGCTCCAGCCGTCGCGGTCGAGGTAGGGTTGTGCGGGGTCGAACCAGGTCGCGTCGAACAAGACGCGCGCCTCGGCGGGCGAGCCGCTCTTCGCGCCGTCGGCGTGCAAGAGCAAGTGTAGTCCGTCCGCGGCGCCGACGCGCAGCCGAGAGAGCGAAATCATCTGCGGCGCCGAGCCGAGCAGCGCGAACGATTGCGCGAGGCCGATGAAGCGCGCATCCGCAATCGCCTTCGCGGTGCTGACGAACGCGGCATTGCTCGGGCTGTCCCCCACTCGTTCGATCGCGCCGGCGCGCACCGACAGCGATGCGGCTCGACGAACCGTGTGGTCGCCGAGCGATGTGTCGATGCCGCCAGCGGCGAGCGCGGTGTCCGTTGCGTGCAACTCGGAGCCGCGCGGAGTCGACTCGACCAAGCCGCGCGCGACCAGCACCGGTTCGACGAAATGCGCGAGCGTGCCAAAGCGACGTAACAGCGGCAAGCCGATGCGAGCCTGCGCGCCTGCGCGCAAAGTGCCGTCCGTCCGCACTTCGCCGACTTGAAGCTCGCCGGACTGTGCCGCCGTTAGGCCCACGCCGAGCGGCCCAGGGCGCGCCGTCGCGCTCAACGTGGCGCGCTCGCCGAGCGCGGTTTGGCTGTGATTTCCGCTCATCACGGTGCTGCGCGCCGTACCGAACGCGTCGTAGCTCGCGCTGTCGCCGAGTGCTTGGGCCGCGCCGAGATAGAGCTCGGGGCCGGCAGCGCCGAAGTCACGCAATGCGCCAGCGCGGGGAGCGTCCGCGCGCGCTCCGAAGCCGAGCGCGAATGCGTCCACGTGCGACACGCTGACGCGCGCGCGATCGCTGCGCAGCGCAGCGACTTCGAGTGACGATGATTCGACCGGCGCGCGCGCGCCGCGGAGTGCGTCGACGCGATAGGCGAAGTTTGCGTCGGCCAGCGTCGCGCTGCCGTGCGCATCGACTTCGAGCGCCGTATGCTCGACATGATCCCAAGCGACGCGCGAAGTGCTCCCAGCGGTGTCGAGCTCGGCCCCGAGGCGCGCGCCGCGCACGAGGTATGCGCCCGCGTCGAGCGTGAGGCTCTTCGTGACGCGACCGTCGTCGACCGCGAGCGGGAAATAGACGCCGTCGCCGACGAAAAGGCCGTCCGCGCCGCGATAGGCAACGCGTGGAAAAATCAGCGCGCTGCGTGTCGGGGCGCGCAGCCACAGAGCTGGCAACCAAAAAATCGGGACGCCGCCGAGCAGCAATGTCGTGTTGGTGAAGAAAGCGTCGGTCGGCGGCGCGAGCAGCGCTTTTTGCACGCGAAGTTGGATCGGAGGATCGTCGCAAGCGCAAAAAGCAACCGCCGCCGTGCCGTCCACTTCGACGCCGCGCGCG
>DASYCL010000177.1:0-4476 GCA_036500245.1 Polyangiaceae bacterium
CACGAAAAGGGCGACTGCAGCGCGCCGGACGGCGCGAGCGCAGGCGGCCATTTCAATCCGCAAGGCAACGATCACGGCTTGCCCACCGTCGCCAAACGCCACCTCGGCGATCTCGGCAACCTCGTGATCGGTAAGGACGGCAAAGGCTCGCTCGAAATCACGATCCCCGGCGCGAACCTCAAAGCGGGCGATCCGAACTCGTTCGCCGGCAAATCAATCATCGTGCACGCGAAGAAAGACGACGGCGGTCAGCCGACTGGCAACGCCGGCGGCCGCATCGGCTGCGGCGTGATCGGCAGCTGAGGCTCCGGAGCGCGACGCCGAAGGCTGTGCCGAGCTCCGCCACGCCGCGTGACCATCAATAAAAATCCCGAACGACGCTCGGGATCGTTGTTATTTTTTTGATGGTCACGCGGCGCGCAAGTGCCGGCAAAGCCTTCGGCGTCAAATTCTCGATTTCGAAACCGAGCGCCGGCCGTGTTAGCGTGGGCCACCGTGGCAACCCTCAAATGTCCGCATGATTCGGCGCCGCTCGCGACCGAGAAATACGAAGCCAACATCGAAGTCGACGTCTGCCGTCAATGCCACGGCATGTGGCTCGACAAAGGCGAACTCGAAGCCATCGAAGAAGCTTCGGAGCACGACTACCGAAAGCAACTCGACACGATCAACGATCAAGCCGAAGACAGCTTGCATGTCGCCGAACAACTCGCTGAAGCTCCAATCCTCTGCCCCAAGTGCCACGCCGAGCTGGACAAGCGCGAGTACGCTTACTGCTCGCGCATTGTGATCGACACCTGTCCGGAAGGTTGCGGAGTGTGGCTGGACGCCGGTGAAATTCAGGCTCTCGAGATTTTTTTCGAGCAGAGCCAGCGCGCCGCAGCAGACGTAATTCCGCTGCGTTGGCGGCTCTGGGCCTCGCTGCAGGACCTATTCAGCGAGCGAAAAACGCGGCCGCATTGAGCCGGTTTCGGCCCGAGCTCGTATCTATCTGAGGAAGCGCTACGCTTCCTGGCCTGAGCCGTAGTCATTCGGGCGACCAAGGATCAGAAGGTAATCCCCATGTTCCTTTCAAAGTATTTTCATGCAGCTGGGTTCGCGAGTCTCGTCGCGGTCGCGGCGTGCTTGCCCGCCTGTTCGTCGAACAAGGATTCGAGCGCCTCGACGAGCAACCCGATCAGCGACGGCATCGCGCGCGACGGCATGACCACGACCGCCGCGTTGAACGAACTGTTGGGCACGCCGCCGACCGAGTGGGGCTGGGCCGGCGGGGCCTTCCAAACTCCGACGGACCAGGCAGTGCTGCCCGCGTCCGCGCCGTACACGTTCACCTGGCAAGCCGATATGACCTCGGAACCCAACGCGGGTGACGTGCTCGATCCGAACAAACAGCAAGGGCAAGTCTTCCTGCTCGTGTTCGACACGCCCGGCACCGCCGCGACAGCGAGCCACCTCTTGCGCGTGTTCACCAATCTCGATAGCTACACCCCAGACCCGACCGCTTGGCAAACGTTGGTCGGCGCGGGCGACATGATCACGCTGAGCATCACCACCGCGACATTCGAAAACGATCAACTCCCGGCGGACGGCGACGGCGGCCCATTCGCCGGCACGTCGATTCATTTCACGGTGCAGTAGCGCGCGTGAGTGCGCGGTCTTCCAGAGTTGCCTGTCCGTTGAGTTTTGGGTCTTTTGGGGCCCTGCGCGCGAATCGGCGCCCGTCGCGTCTCGAGTCGCGCGTGCGGCCAAACGCCATGAAACGCGCAAGGCAAAAAAACACTCCAAGATGCGCGCAGCATCCAAGTCTTTAGCTAAGACGCGTCCCTCGCGGCGCCTCATCCAGCGCGGAGGCCTGGCGTTCCATGCGCGCGAGCTTCTCGCTGCGGAGTGCGAGCGAGGCGTGCGCGTTCGCGTGCACCCACTCGCTCACTTCCGCGGGCATTGCCGGGCGAACCAAGGATTCGAGCTCGAGCGCGAAGGCGCGCGCTGATTCGAAGCGTAGCGCGCTGTCGCGACTCAAACCGCGCAGCGTGAGTGCGTCGAGCTCAGTCGAAACTTGGGCGTTGTATTCGCTCGGCGGGTGCACAGTGTCGTCGAGCACGCGGCCAAGGACGATGCCTTGGGTCTCGCCGTCGAAGAGGCGCTCGCCGCTCAAGAGTTCCCACAGGATCACGGCCGCGCCGTAAATGTCGGTGCGGTGGTTGATCACGCCGCCCTGAATTTGCTCGGGCGCCATGTACGGGATTTTGCCTTTCAATTGGCCGTCCCGCGACACGCTCGAGCGACCCGCGGCTTTGGCGATCCCGAAATCGATCAAACGCGCGATGCCATCAACACCGACGATCACGTTTTGCGGCGATACATCGCGATGCACCAGGCCGAGCGGTACGCCGAGCTGATCAGTGGCTTGGTGCGCCGCATGCAGGCCGTGCAAAATCGAGGCGGTGATTGCGACCGCGATTGGAATCGGGATCGGTTTTTTGGCTTCGCGCAGGGCGCGACTGAGCACGCTCAGGGATTCGCCTTCGACGTATTCCATCACTAAACAGAGCTCGCCGCGTTCGGACAGCACATCCAAAACCGTGACGACGTTCGGGTGACGCACGCGGCTCGCGAGCCGCGCTTCGTCCAAGAACATGGCGACGAATTCCGGATCCTTCGCCATTTGCGGGAACAAGCGCTTGATCGCGACCGTGTTCGAGAAGCCGAACGCGCCGCGCGCTTTGCCGAGGTGTACGGTCGCCATGCCACCGGAGGCGATCTCGTCGTAAATCGTATAGCGGCCTTCGGCGAGGCGCGGCGATGACGGCGCGCCGACCAGAGTCTCCGCGGTGCGCCCGTCGCGCAAGACGGCGATGCGATCGCACAGCGCAAACACTTCGTCCATGCGCTGCGAGACGTAGAGGCAAGTCGTGCCGGTCGCTTTCAAGGTGCGTAGCCAAGTGAGCAATCGTTCGCGCTCGCGCGGCAAGAGCGACGCGGTCGGCTCATCCAACACCAGGATCTTCGCGTTGTGCGCGAGACCGCGCAAAATCTCGACGATTTGCTGGAGCCCAGAGCTGAGCGATCCAACCGGCATCGCCGGATCGAGCACGTCCGCCAAACCGAAGCGTTCGAGCAATTTTCTCGCTTCGCTCTCGAGCCGCGCTTCGTCGACCAAACCGAAGCGACGCGGTTCACGACCGAGCATCACGTTCTGCGCGACCGAGAGCTCGGGCACGAGCATCAAGCGTTGATGCACGACCGCGATGCCGGCGCGCTGCGAGTCGTGCGGGCTCGACAGTATGATGCGCTTGCCGTTGAGCCGAATCTCTCCTGCGTACGAGCCATGCCCGTGCACGCCAGCGAGGATCTTGACGAGCGTGGATTTGCCAGAACCGTTTTCACCGCTGAGCCCGACGATCTCACCCGAGTCCGCGCTGAAGCTCACGTCCTTGAGCACTTCGACGCGGTCGAAGTTCTTGGCCAAGCCGACCAGTTGCAGGAGCGGAGCTGCGGCGCGCGGTCGGGCGCCATCGGGGATCGTGTCCCGATTGGCGTGCCCGGATTCCGCGTCTCGCCCAGCCACGGCAGGGAGACCTCCTGTCAACATCACTAATTTGTTGCATAGCTTTACTTTGGAGCCAACTCGAAATTAGCCAGAAACATGGTCGTTTACTGACATCGCTTTTGGCGCATCGATCTCAGCCGTGCAGCTCCGGGGAAGCCGAGTGCTGTCCAGTTCGGCAGAGCCGCACAACTCTCTCCCCGCTGGAACCGTTCGGGAGCTCTGCAATGCACGTTGTACGCGAAGGTCAGAGCCGCGACGGCGGCTCGTCGTCGCGCAAACCGAGGCTCGCGATCAGCCGCTGCAGGCTGCGTCGATTGACTCCAGCGAGCTCGGCCGCACGCGTCACGTTGCCCGAAGTCTTCTCGAGCAGCGCTTTGACGTACAGGATTTCGAACTGCTCGGTCCAAACCAGGCGCGCATCTTTCAGCGGCAAGTGCGACGGCACGACGTCCTCGAGTCGCGTCGCGTGCGCCGGATCGCGCATCAAAGTTTGCGCCGGCACCGTGGTGCTCCAGCCGAGCGAGACGCTGCGCTCGATGAAATTGCGAAGCTCGCGCACGTTGCCCGGCCAAGCACGCGAACTGAGCGACGACAAAAGCTCCTTCGGCATGCTCTCTTTGTCGCCCGCGTAGCGCCGGAAAAAGTGCTGCGCGAGCAGCGGAATGTCGTCGCGCCGCGCGCGGAGTGGAGGCAAAAGTAGCTCCACCACCGCGATGCGATAGTACAAATCCTCGCGGAAAGTGCCGGCGTTCACCGCTTCGGCCAGCGGACGATTGGTAGCCGCCACGATGCGCACGTCCACGCGCTTGCTCGTGTTGCTGCCCACGCGCCGCACTTCGAAGCGTTCGAGCACGCGCAACAGCTTCGGCTGTAGCGCGGGCGGCAGCTCGCCGATCTCGTCGAGGAACAGCGTGCCGCCGTCGGCC
>DASYCL010000178.1:0-2509 GCA_036500245.1 Polyangiaceae bacterium
CTGGTCGGACGTAACGCCGTGCTGATCCGCTTCGCTCATCACGCGCTTGAGTCCATTGACCATCGCGTTCAGTTTGTCCGCCTCGACGGTCGCTTCCTGCAACGCCTGTGAGACCTTCGACCATTGCGAGTCGCCAGACTCTTCGCGACGAATGAATTCGCCTTCCGTCACAGGCATCCAGCCGAGCCGCTTCATCAGCGCGCGACGCTCGGCGCGTACTTTGCCGATCTCGCCGCCCGCGTCGTTGTTCGCGACATCGTCCATGCCTTCGGCCAGAGTGCCGCGGGCGCGCGCGAGCTTGTTCAGCAAGCTATAAACCTGTTGCAGCTGGAGCTGGATTTCGGGGAAAGCTTTGACGCGCGACGAAACGGCGAGGACAGCGTCCAATTTCGTGGCCAGCTTGCGCGAGCTCTTGATCATCGCGCGCGAGCGCTGAACGTCGTCGATCATGCCGAAGACGTGTTGATCTTGAGCTTGGTCGCGAGCCCAATCGAGCACGACCTTGGGCAACTTGTCGTCCGTCGCGGCCCCAAAATCATCGGCCGTGAGTTTGTCGTAGTAGACGGCCGGATCCGTGGTGGACTTCAAGAAGTCGTCGAGCTGTTGTCGGATCGGATCGAAATGGCCGGAGACGTCCTTGTACAGCCCGAGCGCGTTTTGGAATTCACCCGCGCGTAGCATCAAATCCGCGCGCAACAGCGAGCCATCGGCGAGCTCGAGGTTGTTCGGATCGGTGATCGTGAGCACCTCGAGCGCGCGTTGAGCGCGTTCGAAATCACCCAGGCGCACGTACACCCAGGCAAGCTCGTAGAGCATGGTCGAGAACTCGGGCGAGCCGCGATCGACGTGGCTATAGGCTTCGGCCGCCTCGATATAGTTGTCCGTCTCGTAGAACAAGCGCCCGATCGCCATCCAAGCCAGATCCACCACGTGGCGTGTCGCCTCGGTGGTCGCCGGCATACGCGTCACCTTGCGGAACTGCTCGATCGCTTGGGTGAAGCGCAAATCGGGCGGTGGCAAGGCAGGCGCGCTCGCCGGGCCCGCAGCCGGCACGGCCGGGGTTGCCGGAGCGGCCGGCGGATTGGGCGACGCAGCGAGCGCCTCCTTCATCCCAATCACGCCGAGCAAGTATTGCGCTTGGAGCGTGTAGTCCGAGCTCGCCGGCACGACGTTGATCGCCGACTTCGCCGCCGTGTAATCCTTCTTGGCGTAAAGCGCCTTAGCGCGCGCGTACGGCAAAGAGCCGGATTTGTCCGCCTGCGGTAGCGAGTCGAGCCGCGAGAAAACGTAGTCGAGGCTGTCGAGGTCGTCGGTGCGAAGCGCGATGTCGACCAAGCGGCTCAGTGAGCGGCCGACGTAGTCCGTGTATGCAGAACGGGACGCGCGATCGAGCACCTCGCGGAAATGACGGCGCGACGAAAGGTATTGCTTCGACTGGAAGTACGCCTCGCCGATCAAGAACGACGCATCGGCGTAGTCCGTGTCCGAAGCCTTGCCTTGGCGATTCAGCTCGAGCACTTTGCTCAAACCGTCGATCGCGGCGTCGTAATTCTTGGCGTGCAAGAGCATGTCCGCGTTCGCCAGCCGCACCGCCGGTGTCGGCGGGGGTTCGCGAAACTTGGACGGCGGCGGCGCTTTGCCGATGTCGCCTTCGACGCCTTGAATCGCCGTCGTGGCTCGGCCCTGTGCTTCCGACGTACTGAGCGCAAAGCTCTCACGCGCGAAAAGCAGAGCCAGCCCGACCGCCGCGAACTGAGCGCTGCGGAACGGACGCTGGTGCATCACTTGGCTCCTGTACCCACCGAGACGCCGACACTAGCGCTACCGCCCACCGGCGGGGTCGCGGGCGCGGCCGGCGCTGCCGCGTTCCCTGCGGGCGTCGCGTCAGTCGCGATGCCCGAGCGAATGTTCTCCGTGAAGCGGATCGCGGGGCGATCCACCAAATCAGTGGTCACGTCACCCTTCTCCCACGCGATCACGTCGAGCTTGAGTGTCTTGCCCTCGGTGATGGTGAAGGAGTGGCTCGATGGAACCTTGAATTTATAACCCTTCAAGTACGAGAACACGCCGTAACCGTTGCCGCGCAACTGCAGCACGATTTGCACCGTGTGATCGCCGGGTGGAATCGAGCCGGAAAACACCGGGATCTCCTTTTGCTGGGAGAGCGGGCTATCGTCCGATTCGTCCTGTTTGTTGTATTGAACTGCGCCGTCGAGCACGAACAGTGCACCGGTCAGACGGAACGCGCTGCTGAGGTCGTTCCTGAAGTTGATTTCAGCACGAGCACCGCCGGCGCCGCCCGACAGAATCGTGTCGCTGAGCAGGCTCAGGCGGGTGTGGCTGCGCCGGATTTGCTCTTTCAGTTCGTCGATGTGTTGCTCGAGATCGCGCAGCCTCACCACGTAAGTCGAGCCGTCGATCGGCGCCGCGGGCGCTCCGTTTGCGGGAGCGGTTGTCGCCGTCGTCGCGCTGGGCGCCGCAGTCGTGCCGGTCTTTGCCGACGCGCTGG
>DASYCL010000179.1:0-6343 GCA_036500245.1 Polyangiaceae bacterium
ACGAGAACTGACCGACGCGCTTCGTGACACCCGAAGGGGTGAACAGGCGCGAGTCGCGCAACGAAACTCTTGAGTGGCCAAACGCTATCAACTCACGCAGGGCGCAACACATCCCGACGACTCACACCACCCGATGCATGAACCCGTGCTTGTCCGGCGCAGTCCCATGCTGAATCGCGAGCAACGACTCGCGTAGTTTCGCGGCGACTGGCCCAGTCTTGTCGTTGTTCACGAGCCATTCGCCGCCGTCGAATTTGACGCGCCCGACAGGCGTGATCACGGCTGCGGTGCCGCACGCGAACACTTCGGTGAGCGCGCCGCTCTTCAAGTCGCGCTCCCAGTCTTCGATGCTGATCGTGCCTTCTTCCGCGCCGTAACCGAGATCCTTGGCGAGCGTCATGAGGCTGTCCCGCGTGATGCCGGGCAGCAATGTGCCGGTGAGCTTCGGCGTCACGAGCTTCACGCCCGAGCCATTCTTGTAGACGAAGAACAGGTTCATCCCGCCCATCTCCTCGACGAAGCGCTTGTGCACTGCATCGAGCCAGACCACTTGTTGGCAGCCCGCTTCGAGCGCTTGTTGCTGCGCGACCAAGCTCGCCGCGTAGTTGCCGGCGCATTTCGCTTCGCCCGTGCCGCCTGGCGCCGCGCGCACGTACTCCTTACAGAGCCAAACGGTGAGCGGCTTTACCCCTTGCGGGAAATAGTTGCCCGAGGGCGAACCAAACAAAAGAAACAAGTACTCTTTTGCCGGGCGCACGCCGAGCACGGCTTCGGTCGCGATCATGAGCGGGCGCAAGTACAGGCTTTCGCCGGGATTCGGCGGGACCCAGGCTTGGTCTTGGCGGATCAGCAGATCCGCGGCTTCGACGAAGCGCTCGACGGGCAGCGCGGGCATCGCGAGGCGCGCCGCCGAACGGTTGAAACGCTCAGCGTTGGACGCGGGGCGAAACGTCGCGATGCCGCCGCCCGGCTGGCGATAGGCTTTAAATCCTTCGAAAATCGCTTGGCCGTAGTGCAAGACCGAAGCGGCGGGATCGAGCGGGATCGGCGCGTACGGCGCGAGCAAACCTTTGCCCCAGCCATTCGGCGCGCGATACGGAATCGTCACCATGTGCTCGGTGAAGAGCCGGCCGAAGCCGAGATCTTTCATCGCCCGTTCGCGCTCCTCCATGGGCATCGGAGAAGACGACGGCTCGAGCTCGAAGCCAGGATCGGACGACATCGGCGCTATACCTTGGGGATACCACAGAAATCTGCGCCCGACACGACGACAGGCCGCTCGCTTCGCGTGAGCCCGAAAAAACAATTTCGAAGCGCGCCATCGAGGTAACCTCGGCGCATGACGCGCGCGATTCGTTTTGCCCGCACCGGCGGGCCGGAAGTGCTGACGTTCGAGGAAGTTTCGCCGCCCGAGCCGAAGGCTGGTGAAGCGTTGGTGAGACACCGCGCGATCGGCGTGAACTTCATCGATACGTATCATCGCAGCGGGCTTTACCCAGTACCGTTGCCATCGGGCCTCGGTTCGGAAGCAGCGGGCGTGGTCGAAAAAATCGGCGCTGGCGTGACCGAGGTGCGTGTCGGACAGCGCGTGGGATATGCGGGAGGGCCGCCCGGCGCGTACGCAGAAGCGCGCACGTACGCTGCGAATCGCTTGATTCCATTGCCCGACGCGATCACGGACGAAGTCGCGGCCGGAGCCTTGCTCAAAGGCATGACGGCCGAGTTTCTGATTCACCGCACCTATGCCGTCGAGCGCGGGCAAACGGTGCTCTGGCACGCCGCAGCGGGCGGCGTCGGTTTGATCGCGTGTCAGTGGCTCGCAGCGATCGGGGCGCGCGTGATCGGCACGGTCGGCTCGGATGAGAAAGCCGAGCTCGCGCGTCGTCACGGCTGCCATGAAACAATCGTCTACACGCGGGAAAACTTCGCGAAACGCGTGCGCGAGCTGACCGACAATCGCGGTGTCTCCGTCGTTTACGATTCGGTCGGCAAATCGACGTTCAGCGACTCACTCGATTGCCTCGAGCCACGCGGGATGATGGTTTCGTTCGGCAACGCCTCGGGCAAACCCGAGCCGCTCGACATTCTGCAGCTCTCGCAAAAGGGCTCGCTCTTTCTCACGCGCCCGACACTCGTGACGTACACCAGAACGCGCGAAGAATTGCTCGGAAGCGCGAGCATGCTGTTCAAAGCGATCGAAACCGGAGTGAAGGTCGAAATCGGACAACGCTTTCCCCTCGCGAATGCCGCAGACGCGCAGCGCGCGCTCGAAAATCGCGGCACGGTCGGCTCGACTTTACTCACCGTCTGAGGCCCCGTGCGCACGAAGCCCTACGCCACATCGATTCTGGTCTTCGACGAAGTCGAGTTGCTCGATGTCACCGGTCCGATGGCGCTCTTGAGCGCGGCTGGGCGGCAGTGGAACTTTCAGCCGTTCAAGCTCGAGCTGGTGAGCGCCGCGCTCGGCGCCGTGACCACGCGCAGCGTCGTCGAGCTCACGGCCACGCGCACGTTCTCGACCAGCGGCGCCGTGGAGTGCTTAGTCATCCCTGGGGGTTATGGGGCGCGCAAGGCGGCCGAGCAGCACGCGGTGGTGGACTTCGTGCGCCGCGCCGCGAGCGAAGCCGAGTTCGTCTTGCTGATTGGCAACGGCGCGCTCGTCGCGGCGCGCGCCGGGCTACTCGACGCGGGCGAAATCGCCGTGACGCCGGAGCTCGCCGAAGAGCTGCGCACGCTCGGCGTGAGCGCGCGACTGAACGCCGAAAGCGGAATCTGCGCGAGCGGAAAGCTGCTCAGCGCGGCACGCAGCGCACTCGCGCTCGATTTGTCTTGTGAGCTCGTCGCGCGCACGTTCGGCAAAAAGCTGGCCTCGTCGCTGTCCGGCTCGCTCGGCGTAGGCTGGGCCGGTGAGCTCGAAGTAGTCGAAATCATCGGGCTTTGACGCGCACGATGATTTCGAGGCGCGCGCGAGCCTTCGATTTCCCAAGTTGAATGTGCAACTCGAGAACAAAGTTGCACGTTCAACTTCAGCGCGGCCTCGCGATACGCCTGCCTCTTGGCGCCGAGCGGGCACCACATGTAGTGGCGGAACGCGCGCGCTTTCGGCGCTTCCGACGCGCGACGCTCATTTTTAGAAAATAGCGACACGATCCGGACACTAGCTCCGACGTTGGGGACCAACCTCAACCTCGCAGGGAGCCGCCGTGTCCGTAAATCGCAGCCTTCTTTTCGTTCTGTCGCTCGCTTCGACGCTGTTCGCGTTCGCCTGCAGCACCGGTCAGGGAGCGGGCTCCTCGATTCATCCGGACGCGGGCGGCACAGGTGGTTCGGGTGGTTCCGGTGGCAGCCAAGCCGCAGCCGGCAGCGATAGCAGCGCAGGGAACACGAGCATCATCATCGCGCCGGAGCCAGACGGCGGCGGCGCGATGCCCGGCGTGGGCGACACCACACCGCCGCCCACTTCGCTGCCCGCCGGCGGAGACGTGCTCGGCACTGGCTTCGACATCGGCAACAAGACGAAGTTCGACGGCACGCCGAGCCCGACGGCCGCGCCGACGGTTGCGTACCCCCTCGCGCACGCGCTGTTTCCGGCGAACCTCGCGCCAGTCGAGATTCATCTCACGCGAACGGTCGCCACACAAACGATCGCGCGCGTGAACTTTCACGTCGACGGCTTCGATCTCAATTTTTACGACACGTGTGTCCCGGCGGAGCAAAATCCGCTGGGCTGCGTGCTCACGATCCCCGCGGACGTCTGCAACACGCTCGGCAACGCGAATTACTTCGGCACGCTGACGACCACCATTCGCCTGGCCGACACCATGGGCGGCAACGTCGGCGAAACGACGCTCACGGACGTTTCGTGGACCTACAATCGTCTTTCGGGCGGCCTCTACTATTGGACGACGAGCAGCACTGGCGCGAGTCAGACCGAAATTCGTCGCTATAATTTCGCGGACGCCGGCGGCAAACCCGAGACCTATTGGGCGCAAAATCCCGATTCACCGATGCTCACCGGCTCGATGGTGCCGCCGGATCAAGCCGGTCCGCACGCCTGCATGGGCTGCCACGCGATTTCGCGCGACGGCTCGAAGATCGCGCTGTCGTTCGGCGGCAGTTTGCCTGCCGCGTTCGAGCTGATCGACGTCGCTTCGAAGATGCCGATCGCATCGCGACTCGACACGACCACGGGCTACGCCGCGATGACCACGTTTTCGCCGGACAACGCGCGGCTGATCAACGAATTCCACGGCAAGCTCTTGCTCCGGAGCGCGGACGCGATGCTCACCGACGTTTCCGAGCTGTTCGCGACGGACACGGCTGAACCCAAATCCCACCCGTTCTGGTCGCCGACGGGTGATTCGATCGCGTTCGTCTCGTACGACTTCACCGCGAGCACCGCGGTGCCCGCCCCCACCGGCGATCTGGTGCTCGATTCGCAGATCTGGATCGCGCCCTCGGACGGCCAAACAGCGACCGGTCCGGCGAAATTGCTGGTGCCGCGCGCAGCCGGCAAATCGAGCTACTATCCGGCGATCAGCGACGATGGGAAATTCGTCGTATTCAACCAATCATCGTGCGCGGCGCCGATGAACGTGGGGTCGTGGGGCAGCGCGGCGTGCGACGGTTACAGCGACTTGTCAGCGCGTCTGATGGTGGTGCCGGCTTCCGGCGGCAGTCCGGTCGATCTCGCGCTCGCCAACGGCGACGGCAATCTCACGAACTCCTGGCCGCGCTGGAGTCCCGATCACGGCGAATTCAACAAGCAGCAGATCTACTGGGTCGCGTTCGCGTCGCGACGCGCGTACGGGTTGCGCTTGCAAGGCGCGAGCGACACCGAACCGCAGCTCTGGTTCGCGGCGGTGCGCGCCACGCCGGGGCAAGCACTCGAAATGGATCCGAGCTTTGCGCCCGTCTGGCTGCCCGCGCAAGACGACGACATGACGCACCCGACCGGCAATCACACCCCGCAATGGGTGCAAAAAATCGTGCCTATCGTGGTCAAATGACCGACTTTTTGCTCACTCGCTGCAAGCCGCGACGCTGAGCTCGACCGCGGTGCTTTTCGAGCGCGCGAGCAAAAACTGCCCGCCCGAGAGCGCAATCAAATCCGCGCCGCGCACGCTCGAGTCCGCCGCGAGCGTCGTGTGCTCACCGATGCGACCGAAGCAGGTCGCGCCGTTTTCGCCGGCAGCACTGAGCCAAACTTTCGCCGCATCGCTTACGTCGACCAACAAGGACGGCGCGCCGGTCCCGCTCGGATCCGCATTCAGCTCGAGCTTCTCGAACGTGCCGTCGAGCTTGACGTGCACGAGGCTGAGCGGTCCGCCGTCGGCGCCCGGCGTGCTGTCGTCGTCGCGGTAGCTCACGTAGGCGCCGCCGTCCGGCGCGGCCGCCAAATCGAAGGTCATCGGGTGCGCTCCGGATGCCGACACGACCAACGCGGATGATGTTGGTTTGCCTTGCGCGTCGAGCTTCGTCACTTCAATCCGGCGCGTGCCGATGTCGAGCAATGAATCGTCTTCGGGGAGCTCGGAGCCGGCGTCATTCGGCTTTTTTGGCGCCTTCTTCGGCGCATCCAGCGAACGGGCGACCGCGAGCCAATAGCCGCCCTTGCGCAGCGCGAGCCGTGGCGAATCGACGTCCGCACCAACGGCGCTGAGCGGCTCCGGCGAGAGTTTGTTTTTGAGGTTTGCCGGATCGACGAGCGCGCCGAATACGCGGATCTTTCCGGAAGCCTCGCTGGCATAGGCGAGCAACGCTTTGTCCCCGGCGACTTCGAGCGCGAAGGTCGAATCTCGGCGCACGCCGGTGATCTCTTGTCCCCACGAAGTCTGCGCGGCGCCGCGCGCATCGCGCACCAAGCCGAGTCGCAACATGCCGCCTCCCGCATCGGTGTCGGAAGCGGCGATCACGACGTCCGCGCCGTGTAGTGCGAACACCGGCGGATCCGGATCCCCGTGCACGACGCCGAGATCGACGACTTTGCCGCTCGCGGCGTCGGCCGGTAGGAGCGCAATCAGCGCGTGCGTTTCGCCTTTTTTCGAACGCAGCGCGCTGAGCACGAAGCCGCCAGCATCGACATGCGCCGCGCCGAGCTCGACCGAGTACGGCGCCGGTACTTCGTCGTCTTGGTCTGGTCCGGCGTCGTCATCGTCTTCGGCCGGCGCGCGCTCCTTCGCGATCTCGCCGATGGTGAAGGATTTGCCGGCAAATTCCCGGCAGCGCGCGCGAACCGGCCCTGCAGACGGAGCATCAGATGCCGCCGGCTCCGGCGCTTGTGCCACAGTTTCGTCTTCTGCTTGCGGCTCCGGCGCAGGCGCGGGCGGCTTCTTCTTGCAGT
>DASYCL010000180.1:0-2530 GCA_036500245.1 Polyangiaceae bacterium
GCGATTTGCCGGCAGCGTGACGACACGCTTCGTCGACGAGCGCGTGCACTCGCGAGGAATGTCGGGTGTTGTGCCACTCGCACCTGCTGCGAGTGCGCGCTAAGCGCTGGCGAAAGCAAGCGAAATTCGGGTGCGAAGCGCTTTACTCCATGGGTCGCGTCCGCCTATGCTCCAAGCCTCTTTCGCCTGTTCTGCGATGCGCGCAGAGAGGTCGAGTTTTTGAACCAAAGTGCTTCGTTTCGCGCCGCGTTCGCTTAAAACCTTGCACTCGTGTTCAGCTGACGAGCGTCTGAGTTTGTTGCCCGAGTCTCGCCGACCATGCCCCCGGCGTATTGATTGGAAAGAGGGAAAGCTTGCGATGAAACTCCTGAAGTCTTCTACGGTTGCCGTTCTTGCCGCGGGCCTTTTGAGCGTCGTTACTGGCTGCAGTCGCGATCGCATCGAGGCCATCAACCTCGCGAATGAAGGCGATCAGTCAGTCAAAGTGAACGTCGAGGGCGCGATCCAAAAGTACGAACAAGCGATCGACCTCGACCCGACCAACCACCGCATCCTCTGGAAGCTCGCGAGCGCATACGAGAAGAAAGAGGACTGGGACAAGATGGCGTCTACGCTCTCACGCGCGGTGCAGGTCGCGCCGGATTTCGCCAACTACTGGGCGGCTCGCGGTCATGCGCTGATCATGCAAGCCCGCGCCGGCAACCTCGATATGTACAAGCAGGCGCAAGAGCCGCTGAAGAAGTGCATCGAGAAAGATCCGAACCTCGCCGACTGCTACAACGAGCTCGGCGAGACCTACCTGTGGACGGACGACGAGCAGTCCGCGGCGGACAACTACTCGAAGGCGATCGAGCACGATCCGAGCAAGGGCTACTTCTACCCGGATCTCGCGAACCTATACCTGACGCTCAAGCTCTACGACCAAGCGCAGCAGGTCTTGAACGAAGGCCTGAAGCTGATCCCGCCGGGCGAAAAGAATAACGGCAAGATTTACAACATGTACATCCTGCTCTCCAACGTCTCGAACGCGAAGGCCGACAAAGCCGGGCAGGTCGCGGCGATCGAGAAGGCAGAGCCGTACGCGGGTGACGCGCACCCGGAGTTCTCCTTCATGCTCGGCAGTACCTACGCGACGCAGGAGCCGCCGCAAAAAGAGAAGGCTCTTCGCCTCTTGAACCAATTCAACAAGCGTGTGTGCAAGGGGGCGCAAGCGATGAAGTTCAAGGAAGAGTGCGAGGAGAGCAACGCCTTGATTCAGAAGCTCGGATCGTGAGCTCGAGCAGGATCCCGTTGCCTGCGAGAGTAATTTCCGCCGCGGCTCGCGGAGCCGCTTTTGCCGTTGAAAAGGGCGCGCCGACCGCGCGCCGAGCATTGTCAATTATCCGAGGCTCGCACCGGCATCCCCGCTGGGCGGGCCTCAGCGCCAAGTAGCTTGCCCGAGGGAGCATGGATCTAGAGCAGCGTCTGAAACAGCTTGAGAGCCTTCACGATTGGCACGGCATCGTCGAAGCATTGGAGCAGGGCCTGAGTGCGGCTCAGGATGCGACGCTGAAGGCGGACATTCATCTTCGTCTCGGGCGGGTACTTCACGTTCAGTTTTTGCAGGGGGTGCGCGCGCTCAAGCATTTCCAAGACGCATATAAGCTGAACCCATCGTTGTTCGACGCGCTCAGCGAAGCGCGGGCGATCTACTGGGAGCTCGGCAAGCTCAATATGGTGCAGAAGCTGCTCGAGCTGCAGCTGAAGAGCGCGCAGGATCCCGCGGTGCGCACGGCGCTCTTCGCGGAGCTTGGCGACGTGCTGTGCGACGTCGGCGACTACCAGCGCGCCGCGGAGAATTACGCGAAGGCGCTGCAGAGCGCAGACGGCAAACCGGGCGACATCGGCGAGCGTCTGCTTGACGTCCAGGTCGGTGAAGGGGAGTGGCAGGAGCGCATCGGCGAGCTCTTGCGCGGTGCGCACGGCGCGGCGGATGCGCGCGCCAAATCGGCTATTTTTCTGCGTGCCGGTCGGATCGCGCGGCGCTTCGAGCCGGACGAGTTCGAGGGGATTTTGGCGCAGGCGTACTCGGCGGATCCAGCGAGCGCCGGCGCGGCCGCGCTATACGAGAGCCTGCTGGTCGACGCGCAGCGTACGGAGAAGATCCTAGAGACGCAGCGCGACGCGCTCAAACGTCTCGAGGACGCGCCCGACAAGGCGGACGCGACGTTCCGCTTCGGCGCGCGCTGGGCGCTCCGCCATCAGAATCAGGAAATCGCCGCGCAGTTCCTGGAGGAGTCGCTGCGGCTGGATCCGCAGCGCGAGGCTGCGTTCACCTTCTTGCGTGACGCGGTTGGTGCGCGCGGCGGGGATTGGGATCAGATCGTTCGCTTGGCGGACGAGATTTCGGACCGCGCCGGCACGTCGCCGTCGGCGGCATATCTGCTCGCCAGCGGCGGGCTGATTGCGTGGCGCGAGCGCGGGGATCTGATCCGGGCGCGTCGCTTCTTCGAGCGGCTCGCGCGCGTCGACGCGGGCCACCCCGCGCTCA
>DASYCL010000181.1:0-2578 GCA_036500245.1 Polyangiaceae bacterium
ATGGACGCCGGAGAGACCTGCGACGACGGCAACAACCTCGGCAATGACGGTTGCAGCGCGGCGTGCAAGCTCGAGACGATCAAGTAACCCAGCGCGAGTTCGCGACGCGCTTCACTTCGCTGCAATCACCGGCGCAGGGCCTCCCTTCAGCGCGAGGTCGATCAGTTTTTTGAAGGCGGCTTCGGGCTGAGCTCCGCTCAGGTAATAACCGTTGATCACGAACGCAGGCGTGCCGTTGATGCCGGCCTTGTTGGCGAGCTCGGCATCTGCGCCGACTTTGGCTTTGTGCTTGTGGTTGTCGAGCGCAGCTTCGAACTCGGGCATGTTCACGCCGACTTCGCGCGCGAGTTGCTCCAAGTTCGTGCGCTCGGTGCGCGCGCTGTCGTCCAGGTCGCTCGCGTACAATTTGTCGTGAAATGCCCAAAAAGCTGGGCTGCCCTTCTGCGCGAAGACTTCTTGCGCCGCTTCGGCCGCGAGCTCCGCGTTGCGGTGAAACGGCAGCGGCAAGTTGCGCCACACGACCTTGATCTTGTTGCCGTACTCCCGCTCCAGCGCTTGCACGGTCGGTTCGGCTCGCTTGCAGAATGGACACTGGAAATCCGCAAACTCTTGAATCACGACCTTCGCGTTTGCGTTCCCGCGCACGGGATCGGAGGCATCCGGCGCCGGAACCACTTTTCCTTCGGGCGGCGGCGGCCCCTTTCCTTCCTTCATGATCTCGCCGTACACCTTCGCGCGAGGAACGCCGCGCGCGACGATGGCGCGAGCTTTGGCGAGCTGCTCGTCGATCAGTTTCGTGAAGCTCGCGAGCTCCTGCGCACCGGCAAGGCGCCTGCCGTTGATGAAAAAGTGCGGCGTGCCGCGTGCCTGTAGGTCGTAAGCGAGGTCGATGCCGGCGTCGATTTTCGGCGTGAACTTGTTGCTATCGATGGCCGCCTTCGCGGCTGTCCAGCTGACCCCGACGCTCTCGGCGATCCTCTGCAAGTCTTCGTCCTCGAGCTTTGGACTACTCGCGAACAGCCGGTCGTGAACATCCCAGAAGGCGCCATTGCCCTTTTGCTTGTAGGCAAAGCGCGCGAGCGCCGCCGCCGGCCGAGCACGCGGGTGAAACGGCAGCGGGTTGTCTTTCCAGACGACGCGCACGTCGCTACCGTACTTGTCCGTGATTTGCTTGAGCGTTATTTGCACTCGCTTGCAGAATGGGCACTGGAAATCCGCAAAAATCACCAGCGTGACCAGCGCGTCTTTCGGCCCGCGCGCGGGATCATCGTCCGCGATCGGGACCTTCCACACACTCGTATCGTCTTCCAGCGCGGGCTTCGGCGGTTCTGCGTGCGCCTCGGCTGACTGATGTTTGTTGGTCAGAGTGGCGTACACCTCGGACGCGGGAATGCCGCTGGCGACCGCCTGCGCCGCCTCGGCCAATTGCGCGTCGATCAGCTCTTTGAACTTATCGAATGGTTGGGCGCCACTCAGGCTGACCCCATTGATGCGGAACCCCGGCGTGCCGTTCGCGCCGATCTTCGCCGCAACGGCGATATCTTGATCGATCTTGCCCGAATACTTCTTCGCGCCGAGCGCGTCCTTGAACTGCCCCGCATCCACACCGACCTCACGCGCCCACGAGCCGAAGTTTTCGTCGCTCAAGACTTGCTGGTTGCCGAACGCGAGATCGTGGAAGCGCCAGAACGCTTCGTTGCCGTTCAAGACGAAAACAACCAGCGCCGCTTCAGCCGCCGGTCGCGCATTTTGGTGGAACGGGAGCGGATTATTCTTCCACACCAAGCGCACCTTGCGCGGCCCGTAAACATCTCGAACCTGCTTCAGCGTCGGCTCCACGCGACTGCAGAACGGACACTGAAAGTCGCTGAACTCGACGATCGTCACCGGCGCGTCCGCTGCGCCCCATTGCGGATCGCGCAGGCTCACGGGAACCGTCGCAAATTCTTCGCTCGAGATGGCCGGTGGACGCGGCGGCTCGGGCGTGACGCTTGCGGGCGGTGCCACGCTCGCCAAAGGTTCGCTCGACGGGATCGGTTGCATCCCGCCGCAGGCGACGAGGCTCGAAACCATGACGACGAGCCACGCAATCGCCCGAAAGCCGAGCTTCAGTTTTCCGGTTTTCCGAGTCACGCGATCTCCCTCCACCGAGCCAATCCGCCACGCGAACCCACCATTGTGCGCGCAGTCTTTCAGAGCGCAGGCCAGCCGACAAGCCGGAGGCTCATGACAAAAAATCGTGTTCGTCATGTCGAGCGCCGGGCTTCGGCTCCGACCTCTGGGTAACGCTGGGACAGGCTCGGCGGAGACCAAGGAGACCAAGGAGACCAACCATGACGACCACGATCACGACCTTCCTCACCTACGACACCCAGGCCGAAGCAGCCGCGAAGCTCTACACCTCGCTTTTCGACGGGAAGATCAAAGAGACCAGGCACTACCCGGTCGGGGGGCCAAAGCCGGTGGGCTCGGTGTTGTCGGTGACGTTCGAGCTGTTCGGTCAGACGTACATCGCGCTGAACGGCGGCCCGAGCTTCAGTTTCGGGCAAGGCTTTTCGCTGATGGTAGAGGTCGAGAC
>DASYCL010000182.1:0-9582 GCA_036500245.1 Polyangiaceae bacterium
GGCCAAATCGAGATCTGCGCTCTGTGCATTGCGCGACAGATTCGCAACCACGAGGATGCGTTCGTACTCGTCTTCGCGCAGGAACGCGAGCACCTTCGGGTTGCTCGGCCGCAAGAAGCGCAAGCCGCCGCGGCTCAGCACGCGGTGGCGTTTGCGAAGCGCGATCAGTTGCTTCATCGACCAGAGCAACGACGACGGATTGCCTTGCTGCGCCGCGACATTGACGGCTTCGTAGTGAAACTCCGGCTCGACGATCACCGGCAAATATAGTTTTTGCGGGCTCGCGCGCGAAAATCCGGCGTTGCGATCGGAGTCCCATTGCATCGGCGTGCGTACGCCGTCGCGATCGCCGAGGTAGATGTTGTCCCCCATTCCGATTTCATCGCCGTAGTACAAGACGGGAGTGCCCGGCAGCGCAAACAACAGCGCGTTCAAGAGCTCCACCCGACGGCGCTCGCGAAGCAACGGAAACAGGCGCCGGCGAATGCCCAAATTGATCCGCGCGCGATCCTCGCTCGCATAGACGCGATACATCAAATCACGATCTTCGTCGGTCACCATTTCGAGCGTGAGCTCGTCGTGATTCCGCAGAAAAGTCGCCCATTGGCAGCTTCCCGGAATGGCCGGCGTCTGAGTCAGAATGTCGACGATCGGGAATGCGTCTTCGCTGTGGAGTGCCATGAACAAGCGCGGCATCAGCGGAAAGTGAAAATTCATATGACATTCGTCACCGTCGCCAAAATAGGCGGCCGCATCGATGGGCCATTGATTGGCCTCGGCGAGGAGCATGCGATTTTTGAACTTCGCATCCACATGCGCCCGGAGTTTGCGCAAGAAGCCGTGCGTCTCGGGTAGATTTTCGCAGTTCGTGCCTTCGCGTTCGTACAAATATGGTACCGCATCGAGACGCACGCCATCCACACCGAGTGACAGCCAATAGTCGAGCACGTGGAAAATCGCGTCGTGCACCGCGGGATTGTCGAAATTCAAATCCGGTTGATGGCTGTAAAAGCGATGCCAATAGTAAGCTTTTGCGATCGGATCCCAAGTCCAATTCGAGACCTCGAAGTCTTGAAAGATCACGCGCGCATCGGCGTATTTGTCGGCACGATCGTTCCACACGTAGAACTCACGCTCGGCGGAGTCCGGCGGGCTCGACCGCGCGCGTTGAAACCAAGCGTGGTCGCTCGAGGTGTGATTGATCACGAGCTCGGTGATCACGCGCATGCCGCGCTCGTGCGCCGCGTCGAGAAATGCCTTGAAATCCTCGAGCGAGCCATAGCTTGGGTGCACGCCGAGGTAGTCCGAAATATCGTAACCGCCGTCGCGCAGCGGCGAGGGATAAAATGGCAAGAGCCAGAGCGCGCTCACACCTAAATCGGCGAGATAGTCGAGGCGCTCGATCAATCCGCGGAAGTCACCGATCCCGTCGCCGTTCGAATCTGCGAACGCGCGCACGTGGAGCTCGTAGATCAGGGCATCCTTGTACCACTCGGGATCGTCGGTCGGTGTCGGGTACGAGCGCAGACGCTTTTGCTGGTGCAAATTAGCCATGAGTCTGCGCTCGTTCCGAACCAAGCGCTCGGCAAAACCGAATTACAAGAATCGAGCGGGATTACAAGAAGAATCGAGCGGGGGCGACTCACACCGGCGCGCGACGCCCGCTGATTAGCGAGATCACGGCCAGCACCAAGAACACGAAAAACAGAACCTTGGCGATGCCGGCGGCTCCAGCAGCGAGGCCGAAGAAACCGAACAGTGCCGCGATTACGGCGACGACGAAGAAGACTGCGGCCCAATACAACATGGCGGACTCCATTCCTTGGGTTGGAATTCGAGATCGAGCGTTCGATCCCGTTGTCGGGTCTTGAGCAGCATCCATGCCAGCTCGCTCGGGTGCAGCATTCAGCGATTTTGCAGCTGAAATCTCGAGATTTCGTCAGACCCGTTCGCGCTACCCCGCGTGCGAGCGGGGCGCACGATCTCGCCTGTGACATTTCGAGGCACGAGCTCAGCGCCGCTCCGAATCCAAAACGTCGAGCTCGCTCACGAGCGCGCTGACACCGGGCACTGCGCGCGCGCGAGCTTCGAGCTCCGCCTTTTCGAAGAGATGGCGCACGCTGCCGCGCAAGTGCAGCACCGATCCGCGCACGTGCACGATCAGGTTGGCCGCGTCGATGTGCGCGCGGCCGAGCGATTTGCGCACCGCACGTTCGACGACGGAGTCTTCCTCGCGCCCGGAGCTTGCCGCATGTTCGCTGTGTGAAGGCGTCGCCGGTTCCTCACTGTCGCCACCGTGTGCGACCTGAAATGCGTAGCCTTCGCCGAAGCCACTCACGGCGTCTTCGGTGTAGCCGTCCGTGCCGTGCTCGCGCACGCTCGGTTCGAGCGGCGCGGACTGCGCGTCTTGAGCGTCCTTGATCGTCATTTTCCGGCCGTGCGCACCGCTTCCCGCACGAGGCGCGCATCCACGCTCGGTTCGGTGTCTTCATCGAAGTCCGACTCGCCCAAGCCGAGCCGTTCAGTGTCCGCGATTTCATCGACCGGCACGACGTTCAGGTCGTCATCGAACTCCGTCTCGGCCACGCTCGGCTGCGGTTCGGCCTCCGTTGCACGTTCGAGCCACTCTTTGCCCAGATCCTCCGGTGCGATGCCACCGTGATCGTCGGCGTAGGAAATCACGGGAGCGTGCTTGGACCTTTGCACGGTCGTCGAGCTCAGCAATGCCTCGATCTCGTCACGCAGAAAACGCAGCTCCGGCGTGTCGACCAAAGTGTCGCGCTCGGCGGCGCGCGTTCGACTTTGGAGAACGGGTGTTTGCTGGTGCGGGGCTGCCTTGTGAGTCACGGGCTTCTCCTTCGTGCTGAGCCGGGTTCACCGTGTGGTCATCAAGAGTTTTCATTTATGAGGAGCAAGCTGAGTGCCAAGCCGAATGCCGCCCTCCGACTCACGTTTCGAGACGATTCTGCCTGAAAATTCGCTATTTCGGGCGGAGGGCCTCGCTGTGGCAATTCGACACGGCACAACGCGGTGCGCGCGGCTCTGACGCAGATCGGCTGGGCGCACTCGGCTGGCACCGGCCATGCAATTCCGGCAGACTCGTCCGCGTTTCGATACCGAGGAGTGACCATGACAGCACCGAGTGAGTTCCACCGCCGCACGCCAGCTGGTCCGATTGGCGACGAACGAGATACCGGCACCGCCGAGACGGACGAAAACTACGACCTGCTGAGCGTGCTCTATCACTCGTTGAAAGCCGCGGACGCGTGCACGCAGTACATCGTCGATGCAGAAGACGCCGGAGACGACGAGCTCGCCGAGTTCTTCGAGCGAGCTCGCCGTCAGCACAATCAGCTCGCGACCGAAGCGCGCGCTCTCTTGGACGAACGCATGAGTGGGCGCGGGCGAACCAGTGACGACGAAGAATGAGCTTTTATTTGGGGTTTTCCCTCGGGCACGCGGCTTGCTGAAAAGCGACTCTAAAGACCATGCCCGACCCCAAATTCCCGGTTGAAGAAGAGCCCCGGTCAGAGCTTCCAGTGCTAGCGGCGCGCACTCACGCACTGGATCCGAGCGCGCATGACGGCGTGTTGCGTCAGAGAATCTTGAATTTGATCCAGAGCACGCGCGAGCTCGACGCATCCGACTTGGCCGTGGTGGTGCAAAACAGAAGTGTCACCTTGTTCGGCACGGCCGCGGATGACGGCCAGCGAGCAGAGCTCGAGCGCATCGCGAAGAGTGTGAGCGGCGTGTTGATGGTCACCAATCGACTCAAAGTCGCGACGCCAACGCATTGAATTGGCACGTGCGCTGCAATAGCGCATGCCATGAACCATTCTCACGCTGTGCTGATGGACATCGACGGCACGTTGCTCGCCAGCGCGGACGTCCAAGCGTCGAGCTGGTTGCGCGTACTGACCGAGTTTGGCTGTGCGGTGAAGTACGGCCAGGTGCGCGCTCGCATCGGCATGGGGCAAGATCGCTTGTTGCGCGAGCTATGCGGTCTATCCGAAGACTCGTCGCGCGCGCGGCGCATGCTCGCGATTCGCGAGCTCTTGTTGCGCTCCGAATATCTGCCAAAGCTCGAGCTTTTGCCCGGCGTGCACGAGTTCCTCGAGCGGCTCGCGCACGAAGGCAAAGAGGTGATCATCGCGACCTCGGCGTCGCGCTCCGAGGCGATGGCGCTGCTCGGGCATGCGCAGCTTCTCACCGACTTCGATCACGTCGTGTGCAAAGAAGACGCGGCGCAGACCAAACCCGCCGCGGACATCGTGCGCGCGGCGCTCGAACGCGCCGGAATTTTGCCCGAAAATGCCGTATTCATCGCTTCGTCGCCCTACGACCTCGCCGCTGCGCACGCAGCGCACGTGCCGAGCATTGCGCTTCGCAGCGGCGGCTGGCCAGACTCGGCGCTACTCGACGCAAGCGACCTCTACGACGATCTGCGGCAGTTGCTCACGCGCTTCGACAGCTCGCCACTTTCCGCGGACGCACTGCCCGCGAAGCTACCGCGGCCGTTCCAGTGGCGCGAGCCTGCGCTTTGGCCGACTACACCGGTGCGTAAGTCGCGTGCAGCGTGAACGCGGGTGGGTGGGTTGATTGAGGTTGAGTACTTAGCTGTTTTTGAGCTTTTTGATTTTTTGGCCCGGCGCGCGATTCAGCGTTTGGCCGCTCGCGCTACTAGCGACGCGACGGGCGCCTGTTCGGTCAGTTTTAACGTGGCCGCCCTGCTTTCGAAAACCGTGATCAGTCGGGCGAGTCAGTAGCTTTGTTTTATTTCCGGGCAGCCGGCCCCGGCCCTTCGCGCGCGCTCGGGCGCGAACAGAGCAGAGCAGAGCAGAGCACGAGCGGAGCGGAGACCGGATCGAGAGGGCTCGGCTGCTGGCGCTAACGGCGCGTGCGGTCTTTCACCGTGCGGCGTACGATGGCGACTACGTCGTCTAGGTCGACGGGCTTGACTAGGAAGCGATCGGCGCCGAGGGACGAGAGTAGTTTCCATTCGCTCGGGCCACCGGATGCGGTCAGCACCAAGATTGGCACCAGCACCGACGCGGGGCGCGAGCGCAAGAGCACCGTGACGGCCATGCCGTCGAGCACCGGCATTTGTAAATCCAAGATCACGACCGAGGCCGGCTTGCGATCGAACGCTTCGAGGCACGCTTGTCCGTTCGCTACGGCTTCGACGTCGGCATCGGGGAATTCGGCGCGCAGCTTGAGCTCGAGCAAACCGCGGAAATCGTCCTCGTCTTCGGCGATCAGGATGCGTGTGGGTTCGCTGCTCTTCGCGCGCGCGGCGGCGAGCTCTTTGCGCAGTTGCTCGACGGTCGGCGTGCGTTGAGCAGCATCCTTGGCCAACGCGCGGAGCAGCACATCGTCGAGCCCGGGCGGCAGATCGCCGCGCACGAAGCTCGGCCGAATCACTTTGGCGTTTGCGTGCAGCGCGAGCAACCCCTCGTCCGTGTGTGACTCGAATGGCGGACGCCCGGTGAGCAATTCGTACGCGATGCAACCGATCGAATACACGTCGCTGCACGGGCTGGCCGCGACACGCGTCTCATTGTCCATCGCGAGCTCCGGCGCGATGTAGCCGACGGTGCCGACCAATTCCTTCGCCGCGCGCGCCGTGACGTATTTTTGCGCCAACCCCAAATCTGCCACGCGCACGCTGAATTTTCCGTCCAATAAGATGTTGGCCGGTTTCAGATCGCGATGCACGATGCCGGCCGCGTGCAGCGCCGAGACACCGGCGCAAATTTCATCCAGGATGCGCAGCGCCAGATCGATATCGATCGCGTGCTGGCATTCGGCAATCACGCGATCGAGCGTCGTACCGGCGATGAATTCGGTCACGAAATACGGTTGCGAATGGTGCTCGCCGAACGCATGGATCACGAGCACGTTCGGATGCGTGACTTCGGCCAACACGCGCGCTTCCTGCTCGAAACGGTCGCGAAAATGCGCGGCAAATAGCGACGACTGAATCACCTTGATCGCCACCTTGCGATTCAAGCGTTGGTCCACCGCGAGCAGCACGACGCCCATTGCGCCGCTGCCGAGTTCGCCCTCGACGCGATAGCTGCCGCCGATCAGGTCGCCTTCGCGCGGCAGCTCCGGAATCGCGTTCGGCATCGTGTCTTGCGTGGCCTTGGCGCGCGGGCGCGGCTGTTCGAGTGGCAACGGAGTGCCAGCGCGAATCGCGGTTTTGCTGGCGCCCGAATCGGGAACCAAGAGATCGTCGAGCTCGACCTCTTCGACGCCGTCCGAAGCGCTCGACTTCACGCGCAGTGCATCGAGATCTTCGAGCTCGAGCGCAGACGGTTGCACGTGCCGCGTCGGCGACAAGCCGTCTTGCCCATCGCGCGTGACCTCGATTTCCGGAGCCGAAGCGGCGTGCCTCGGTTGCCCAGGCTGAATCTGCATGTTGCGGAGCGACATCGGCAAAAAACTAAGCGGAGCCGCTTTGCTCCGCTCTGACGCGATGCACGGTGCATGCCGCTAACCCGAACAACACCGATGGATGCTTTTCCCCTGAATCCGGTCTCGAGCGCGCAACCCACGAACCGCTTCGTGTGGCAAAGTGTCGCGCACGAGGCGCCAAGGCTCAGAGCGCGCTGTGCGCGAATTCTAGGGAGAAGAAATCGCGCACCGGATCACAACGGGCAGGGACTCGTGCCTGTGCAATTGGACGCGGTCACGCTGCAACGCCCATTGACGCAATCGACGCCGTATGCACCTGGATTCGACTCGGCGCAGGCCATGCACGAGAGCGACACGTCGCCGCATTCGAGCTTGAAGAGCTCCGATTGGCTCTTCGCGTTCAGCGCGACATAGTTGCCCGAGCAATCCGGGCAGCAGCCCGCACCTTCGAGCAACTGGCAATCCGATGGCGAGGAGCAGGCGGTCATGTCCGTCGTGTGCAAATCGACGACCGCGCAATGCCCGGCTTTGCAAGTCGCCACGTAGTAGTTGAGCGGATTGTCGACGCTCGCCGTGACTGGAGGGCACAGCGGCGCGCAATCGACGGCAGCGCAATGCATACTGTCTTCCGACACGTAGTTCCCATTGATGGCTTTGAAATTCGAGACCGGGGGCTGATTGCAGCTACAGCAACTCAATGGCTCGACCTGGCACTCGATGCTCGACGTGCACGCCGTGATATCGACACCGCCCGAACCAGCGCCGCCGGCTTGACCGCCGCTGCCACCCGTCGATGAGCCAGCGCAAGCTCCGATACCGAGTACAGCCAAAGGCAACAGCACCCAGACAGTCAGTAAGCCGCGCATGGGCTCGAATTCAGCAAGCTGCGTGCCACGAAATCATCGGATGATTGACCGGATTTATCGCAGATCTGTGCCAATGCGCTGTGCCAATCGAAGCGCGCGCCGCCTTCACGATCGCGAGGCCTACACCCAACCACGCCACTTGAACCAAGCCAGCGGCAAGAGCGCAGTCACGATCATGACCGCAATCGCGAACGGGTAGCCGAGCGTCCAGCCGAGCTCGGGCATGACGTGGAAGTTCATGCCGTAGATACCTGCCACGAGCACCGGCGGGACGCCCACGACCGAGACGATGGTGAGAATTTTGACGATGTCGTTTTGCTCGATGTTGATGAAGCCGAGCGTCGCGTCGAGCAAGAACTGCACTTTGCCGGACAAGTGCAGTTGGTAGTCGTTCAGTGAGGCGATGTCGGAACGGATCGCTTTGAGTCGCGGCACATCGTTCTTGTCGAGCACGGCTTCCCCCGTTTCGCCGACGAACGCTGCGATGCGGCCAAGCCCGAGCAGCGTGTCGCGAATTTGAGAAATCCAATCCGCCATTTGCCCGAGCTTGCGTAGCGTACGACGAAGCGCTTCCGAAGCTTCTTTCACTTTGCGCGGGCGGCCGCTTTCCGCGTGGAACGCGCGATGCGACAGCGTATCGAGCTCGGCGCTGGTGTGCTCCAGCGTATCCGCCGAGCGATCGACCAAGGCTTCGAGAATGCGCAAAAATACGTCGCGCGCGCTGTGTGGCCCGACCTTGACGCAACTCGCGTAAAGCGATTCGAACGCCGGGTTGTCGGCGAAGCGCACGCTCAACAGCATGCTCTTGGTCAGCACGAAGCCAACGGCCGTGAGCGGCTCGCGTGCGTCCCCCGAAGCCGGCAGCGGCGACGACAAATACATCGCGTCCTTCTCGGTGAACACGCGGCTCGAAGTTTCGATCTCGCTGATCTCCGCCTGGGTCGGCACGCGCAAGCCAGTGACGCGCTCGACTTCGGCGCGCTCGTCGTCGCTCGCGTTGCAGAGGTCGAGCCAGATCGCGCCTTGCCACGGCGCTTCGGCGTGCGGATAGCTGCGAATCATGTGCGTCGAGCTTACGCCCGTTCGAGCCGCTCGACTTTGCCGTCCGCGTGCTTGGCAAAGCGACCTTCTTCGCGCGCGTGGACCGGATCATCGCTCGGCCAGGGCCAGCCGCCGAAGCGCGTCCGCTGATAGTCCTGCATCGCGCGCATGACTTCTTCGCGCGTGTTCATCACGAACGGCCCGTGTTGCACCACCGGCTCGGCGATGGGCCGGCCTTGCAGGAGTAGGACCTCGCTTTCGGTCGGTCCATTTTGCAAAAGCAGCGGCTCGTCGCTCTTCACGAGCACCGCGGCATGCGAAACCAAGCGTTCGCCGTCGACGCTGAGCGCGGTCCCGGAAAAGAAATACAGCGTCCGCCGCGAGCTTCCGAGCGTCGGCGGCAGCGAAAATTCGGCGCCCGGCGAGAGCCGCAAACTCCAAATCGCGACGTCCGCATCGGCGCGCGCGGCCCAGGAATGCGGCGGCGGCGCGGGAGCCTTGGCATCACCGAGCCGGCCCGCGATCACGGTGACCCGCGTTTCGCGTCCCATGTCGTCCAAGAACGAGCAGCGCGGGACACCGCTATCCCAGAGCATCCTGAAGTGTGGTTCGACGAGCTTGTCTTGGCTCGGCAGGTTCAACCAAATCTGAAACAGCTCGACCGGGTTCGGTTGGTCGCGCTGAAGCAGCGGGAACATCTCCGAGTGCACGATGCCGCCGCCGGCGGTGAGCCATTGTACGTCCCCGCTGCCGAAGCGCGCGGTCGCGCCGAGCGAATCCGAATGATCGATGTAGCCCTTGCGCACGATCGTGACCGTCTCGAAACCGCGATGCGGATGCTGCGGAAAGCCCGGCACGGTTTGGCCGTGATACATGTTCCAGCCATCCTTGCCGGCAAAATCTTGACCGAGCGAGCGCCCTGCGAGCGACGCTGCCGGGCCGAGCTGCTCGTTCCCGAGCGGGTATGCGTCGTTGTGATGCACGCAAAATAAAAACGGATCCAGCGTCTGCCACGGGAAGCCCAAAGCTCCGATTTCGAGCACCACTCCAGCCATGCCGCGAGTCTAGCGCGAGACCGAGTGCTGGCACTATGCTCGAGCCGCGCTTTCGAGATTTTGCGGAACGTGTGAAGGAGCAGTGATGAGCAAAAAGATCGCGGTGTTTTGGCCGGGTGATGCGCGTGACATTCCCAATCAGCTGGCGCTGCCGAACGTGCAAGAGGCTACCGCCCAGCTCGAGCGCGCGCTCAAGAAGCTCG
>DASYCL010000183.1:0-6434 GCA_036500245.1 Polyangiaceae bacterium
AGCGCCTCGTGCAGTGCACGGCCGGGCTGACCCAAAAGCGACTCGGCCTGCGCGTCCGGAGCGCCGTGCGTGTGCAGTTTGACGAAGATCCAATCCGGACGTCCTTCAATGTGAATCCCCTGTGAAACCCAGGTATCGACGCGACTCGCGCTCGCCGGATCTTTCGCGCTGAGCGCCGCCGAATCGAGCCGTACACCGAAGCCATTTTCGCGCCGAGCCAGTGCGAGCGGCCCTTGAATCATTAAAATCCGATCGGTCATCTTGTGCCCCACCCGGGCGCGCGTGCCGCGTTCGTGGGCGCGAGCGCGTGCCGGATCGCCTTCGGGCCAATAAATTTGATTGACGATCTCGGGTTGGGTTTCGTCCGGCGCGGACGGAAAGGTGAAATCCGCATAGCAGCCTGTGTCGAACAAGACGTCGAGCTCGGAGTCGACACCGCAATAGCGACCGTCTCGGCGCGAATTCGCGAGGCACCAATTGCCGTGAATGAACGCGTAGCGCGCGCGCCCGTCCGCGTCCCGCGCGAGATGCCCGTGCTCGGCGTAGGCAGCGAGGTAACGCGCGAGATCGCTCTTCAGCTTTTCTGCGTCGTCGTTGTCGTGGTGCAGGTGTAGCTCGACTTCGCCGAAGCCGCGGCGCGCGAGATCGGCGAGCGCAGCCAAATATTCCGGGCGATATTGCTCACCAGGAAAAAAGAAGCTGTGGCGCGGCGGCCGGCCGTCGGCGTCGCGCAGATTGCGCGTGAGCTCGGGATAGCGCAGAAGCCAGCGCTGCACGCGCTCGTAACCTTTGGCATCGGATGCGCGACCCCACAGCGGCTCATAGTGATCGCACAACGCCACCAAGAGATGCCGCGGCCCGTCCGGTCGCGGTGCGGTGAGTCGTTCGAGAGCCGAGCGCGCGTAACCGCCGAGCCAGCGGTGAAAATGTTTGTGAGCGAAATCGAGACGTTTCAACGCCGTACTCCTAGGTATCGAGCAGCACGGTGCCGAGCACCGGAGTCGGGCTCAATTGATCGATCGCGCGGTAGAGCGCAGTGCGACGCGAGCGGCGCGCGCGCGCCGTCACGATCACGCCGTCCGAACATTCTGCGATCACGTTGGCGTCCGCGCTCTCGAACACCGATCCCGCATCGATCACGATATATTGGTAGACGTAGCGGAGCTCCGAGATCGCGAGACCCAAGAGCAAGCGATCGAGGCGCATGCCGCGCACGCCATCGAGCTGGAGCGCAGCGACGTGCAGCCGACTGTTGCGCACGCGCGCCACGAAATACGGCGGCTTCGCGTCCCGCTCGTGGATCAGCCGAGCGATGAAGCTATCCGCGGGCTTGAAGCCGAAAGCCTGCGCGAGCGCGGGGCGTTGCGTGTTGGCCTCGATCAAGAGCACACGCGCGTAGCTCTCTTCGGCCATCGCCAGCGCGAGGTTCGCCGCGCAAGTCGTCTTACCCTCGCCCGCTCCCGCGCTCGTCACCGCGATGACATGCGGATCCGAACGCGCGATCAAGCGATGGCGCAAGAGTCGGTAGTTCCGCGCTTGCTCGGAGTCCGGGTCGAGCGCGACGACCAAGCGCGGATCGCGAGCCGCGGGCACGTCTACTTCTTCCAACACCACGACCGGCGACGAGCGCGGGCTCGACAAGATCGCGCGCTCGCGCGGCGGAGACCACGAAAGCTCGGTCGGCCCGGGATCGACGCGATGATTCGCCGTTTGACGCAAGCTGACCGGTTTGGCTTCGAGCACCGGTTGTGCTTCGAACACGGCTTGCCCGTCGAGCACGGGCTGCGCATCGATCACCGGTTGTGCCTCGATCACCTTCATCACGAGTCTTGCAACTTCATGCGGCACGGCGGCTCCATTTCGGCGAAAGCTTCGGAATTTCGCTCAACACTTCGATTTGGTCGAGGTCACGTGCACTACGCACGCGATCGTCGAACGCAGCCGCGATCAACGCAATGATCGCGCCGAGCACGAACGATCCGGCGAAGAACAACAGTGCGATCAAACTGCGCCCCGGTGGCAGCGCGCGCTGTGGCAAGAACGCCGGATCGATGATGTCGACGTGCACGCCGTTGCCCGAGCCCTCGGAGCTTGCCTGAATGTTTGCCTTGAATAGTTGCTCTTCGATCTGATCCTGGCGCTGACGCGCTTCGGTCACCGCGCGCGTCAGTGTGAGCCATTGCGTCTCGAGCTCGACCAATTCCTTCGTTTGACCAGGCTTGGTCGGATCGACGACGGGCGTCGCGCGGAACACCGGCGCCGGCCTGGAAACGACAGGCGCCGGAGCTGCTTCTGCGCCGGTTGCGGGCCCAGCCGGCTCCAACGCGGGAGTCGCAGCTTGAGCCGCTTTCAGGCGCTCGGTCGCGCGATCGAGCGCAGCTTGAGCCGCGCGCACGTCCGGATGCGCCGGCGTGTAACGGAGCAATTGCTCCGAGAGATTCTGGCGTGCCGCCGCGACTTCTGCTTTCGCCAAAACCTCGGCGTTGTGCGGATCGGCTGCGCCTGCTGGCCTCGGAGCGGCACTCGCTAGCGCCCCCGCAGCGTGTTCCGCCGGCAAGACCATGCGCCTCGGGGCACCGGAGGGCGCGCCGGGCGCGGGAGCGCCGAGCGTCGCGCGAATCGCGGCACCGCTCGTCAGCGGTGTGGCATCGAGCGCAAAACGCGGATGCTGCGCCATGAACGCCGCAAGCTGCTGCTCCGCGTCGTGCAGCGCGTCTTCGCTGGTCTTGCCTTGGTTGGCCAAAAATTCCTGGGCTTCGCGCGCCTGGGTTTGGCGGAGCTCCGCATCCTTGTCGATCACGGAGTGCGCGAGTTCGGCAGTGACGTGCTGAGCTTGTTCGGGCGAAGTACCCTCGAACGCGATGCTGATCGTGTCGCCGCCGGGAGCCTTGAACTCGATGTGCTTCTTCAGCTCCTCGATCGCTTCGGACTCGCCGAGCTTGGCGCGCACGTCCGGATACAGATTGAATTGATTGACGACTCGCGTGAGCGAGGCGCGCGAGAGCAGGAGCTCCTTCAAGCGCAATGTGACCGTGCGTGCGGTGCCAGCTTCGCTGTCTTCGCTCGAGCCGCCCTTTTCGCTGTAGAAAATTACGGTCTCCGAGCGATAGCGCGGCGTGCGCAGATAGAGGAACACGGCGCACGCAGCCACGCCGAGCACGACAGTAATCAGCGGAATGTGCCAGAAACCGAGCGCCCGGCGCAAAAACGCGAACAGACGCACGAGCTGTTCTCGGGCATCCGGTTCTTGGGCGCTCTGCCACTGCTTTTCGTGATCGTCGATTCTCATACCTGGCCTCGTTTCGGCTCGAACGCTCCAATCGCCATAGCGAGGAGCGGAACGCCGATGATGAAGGAAGAACCCGCAAGCAAAATTCGGAGCTCGAGCTGTTCCTTGCCGCTCGGCACGCTCGCCTCGTCCACCACTTCGAACTCGAGCCCGTTGCCGTGGCGCGCCATCGCGGCGCTCAAATCGAGCGCGTCCGAACGTCGTTCGGCGGCGCGCACTCGCCGTTCCAGCGAGCCGAGCGAACCCATCAAACCAACCAGCTCGACTTGCAGCTTGGGATCCGGCTTTTGACCGAGCTTGCTCTCCGCGCTGAAAATTTGTTGGTTTCGCTCGACCAAGGCGCGCTCGGCGCTGTCCCGAGTGGAATCGGCCACGCTCGCGGCATCGAGCGATTGCTGGCGCCAAACCGCGAGTTCACGCTGGACGATCAGCTCACCCAGATCGCGCGTCACGGCGAGCGCAAGCGCTGGATCCTTCGCGTGATAGCTCACCGCGAGTCGCGCGGAGCGCGGCAAATCCTTGGGTAAGCGATCCTCGACGAAGTAGTTTTGATACGCCTCGACCGTGATGTCTTCGCGAAACGAATCGAGCGCGGCCCGCGCATTTCGGCGCATCAACTTCGGATACAAGTGACGCCGGCGCATCAAGTCATAGAGCGGCTCGCTCGTGAAAATGGCTTGCCGCACGTAGTCGGCGATGTGCCCGGTCATGCGCGCAGCGCCGGCGGGCTCGCGCTCGGTTTCGACCACGCGCATCACGAAGCGCGGCGCATAGTTGCCCTTGGCAAACAAAACCCCCGCCACCAGCAAGAACGCGAACAGCGCCGTGCCGAGTGCCATCAGCCCATGCCGGCGCAACCCTGCGCGGAACAGCACGCCCGCCTGACCGAGCGAGGCGAGCATGCCGACCTCTTCATCGAGCCAGGGCTGCCGCATCGCACTTTCCTTCGATCGCGTCCAAGACTTCTTGGCGCGCGTGTTCCCAGACCGGCTCTTCGATCGACCAGCTCGCCTTGCCGCGCGCTTCGCCGAGCGCGCGCGGCACCATGCGGCGCACGACGCGCGCGCTGATCTCGGCGCCACCGCAAGCATCGAGCTCGCGCAAGAGCAAACGATCTTCGAGGCCGCGCCGCAGCTCTTTCAGCCGCAGCGAGGCAAGCGCGCCGGGGTACGCCAAAACTCCGTCGCTGTTGCCGAAGTCGCTGCCACCGCGCGAACGCTCGTCGAACGTCACCGGATCGTGCAGCACGTCGGTCGGGCCGCCGTGGTTGTAGCGATCGCTGAAATAGAGGCCTTGCCAGGCGTACCAAAGCTCCACTTGGTAGCGCTCGGCGATCCAACCCCAAGTTCGGAGCGCGACGCCGTTCGTGTCCAAGATCATGCTGCCGGCTGCCGGCGGACGTCCGTTGTAAGTCCAGAAACGCTCGCCGCTCGGCTCGCGTGCGCGCGCGGTGCTCGCGAAGTTTGCGGGCGAGAGAAACACGTCCATCGCGTCGCCATAGCTTCGATCGGCGAAATCGGTGACGCCGCGCAGAAAGCTCGGACGACCACCGCCCGCGTTGCCAATCACTTCAGCGATGTGCCGCGCACGCTGTTTTTGCGCCGGGCTCTTCGGTTCATCGACTGGGATTGCGAATGGCGTGACGCCAGTGCCCCGAAATAGGTCGAGCCAAGCGTGGACGTCGCGCTCGATTGCTTGATCGCTCGACGTGTCGACCGCGACCGGCCAATATTTCACGTCGTGCATCAAGGCACGCCGCGCCGGGAAGCGCGCTGGTTCGAGATCGGCCGCGAGAAACGCGCCGTGCGCACGAAAAAGCCGTTCGTATTCGCTCTCGCGCGCGACGAGCTCCGGACTATCCGTGTCCGGCAAGCCCGAGGTGCGCGCAATGTCGCTCGGCAAATAGAAGACCCAAACTAAAGGATCTTGCCGCAAGTCGATGCGCGCGGGACTCACGTCGAGCAAGACCGGGATGCTGAGCCCCGAGCTCGAAAGCTCACCGCGATACTGACCGGGTTTTGCGCGGTCCGAAATGGCGAGATCGAAATAAGCGAGTTCGCTCGTGTCGATCGCGCCCTGTGCCGGTACGAGCACGTCCGGATACGAGCCGCGGCCGCGACTCGGGCCGTACATGTCGGTCGAGGGCTCGCTCACGTCGAGGAATCCGACCGAAAAACCGCTCACTTGCGCGGCTTCGGCGGGCAGCTCGAGTCGCAATTCGCGGCGCCGTCCATCCGAGATGCGAAACTGTAGCCCCAGTGTCTCGCCGCGCGCGCCGCGCAAATGCACGACCTTGCCATCGAAGATCGCGGACGCAGCCGGCGAAGGCTCACCGCGTTTCAGCCGCGTCGATTCACCGAGCACCTGCACGCTCGGCGAAGGCTTGCAAGCGCCGGTGGCGAAGAAAACGCTAGCCAAGCAGCTCACCCACCGTGACCAATTCATGGCCCGCCTTCTGAAGCGCGCCGACGATCGCCGGGAGCGCGTTCATGGTCCAGCTCTGGCCTTCGTGCAAAAGCACGATTTCGCCAGCGCGAACGCTTTGTTCGTTGAAGGTCCGCTCGACGAGCGCAGTGTCTTTGTTGCACCAGTCGTTGGAGTTGAACGACCAGAGCACGGTCGTAAATCCCCTCTGCATGCAAGTCAGCATCGAACGCATCGAGACCGAGCCGTGTGGCGGTCGCACCAGTAAGCGACCGCTCTTCTTCGGCGGCAGCAGCGCTTCGGTGCGCGCGAGCTCCGCCCCGAGCTCGGCGCGCGACAGCGCCGTGAAGCGACGGTGCGTGTAGCCATGACCAGCGAGCTCGTGACCGTGATCGGCGATTTCGCGAACCAGGTCCGGATGGCGCGCGCAAGCCTGACCGACGACGAAGAACGTCGCGCGCACACCGAGCAGCTTCAAAACCGCTAGGTAGTCCGGCGTGAGCTGCATCGGACCATCGTCGAACGTGAGTGCGACGCGACCCGGCGCGTGACGTGGCAAGCGCTGCGCTTCGGGACCGCGCCACACCACCAGCGAGCTCGGCAAAATCGCTTGCGCTAGCGCGCGCACTCCGCGCCGGCCGCCAGCCTTGAGCTCCGGCTCGAGCTCTTCGAGCGCATTGCGAGCTTCGGCGATCGCGCCCACGTCACGCCGCCTCTCGGG
>DASYCL010000184.1:0-5674 GCA_036500245.1 Polyangiaceae bacterium
ACCGGGCGATTCTCGAATTTGGCTTCGCTCACACGGCGCGCGACCGTGACCGTCACGTTGGCGGCGGCCGGGCCGATGTAGCGCGCGCGCACGGGCGGCGCGTCGATCGCGATGCGACGGCGATGCACGCCTTCGCTCAAACCGGACACGTCGAACGCCGCGAGGCGCGCGAACTGCATCACTTCGACCACGCTGACCGGTCCGCGTACGGTGAGCTGCGTCGGATCCACGTCCGGCTCGCCCTTGACGACATAGCCGTCCGCGGGTTGCCCGGTGATCGCTGCTTGAATCGGAATTTGCCTCGTCACGACGTCTTCCCATTCGAGATCGATGCTCGGTGGATCGATGATCGTGATCGTGGTTTCGGGCGGAAACGAAAAGTCCTTGGGCTCGAAGCCGATCGATTCTTTGCGGCCTTCGCGCAAATCGATTTCGATTGGCACGATACCGGTTTGAATCAAGCGATCGATCACGCGCGCGGGCCCGCGCACCGTCACGTGAATACTGGCCGGAATCGGCGTCATCAACTCGCGCTCGGCGCTTTCCGGCGGCAGTCGCATCACGATCGGCACCGGGATCGTGCGCTGTTGTTCGTCCGTCTGGCCCTGCAAGAACGCGAACAGGCCGAGCGCGAAGGTCAGCGCGAGGGCTTTCAGCCCAAGGTTCTCGGTAAATGATTCACGTAAAAACGTGATCACGCTGGAAAAGAGCGCGGCCAACATCAGCTCTCACTCTGGCGCGATCCGCCGTCGTCTTGCGGTTCGTCAGGACCGGAGTCGCTCACGAGCCGACCGCGCGGTTCGGCGCTGGTCGTGACCGGAGTGCGGAGCGGCGTGACCGCGGCCGGCGGTGGCGGGGTGATCGACGGACGGAGCGGCGGCGGCGCGTCGCTGGTCGGTCGCGCCCGCGGGCGAACTGGTGAAGGCTCGGGATCAGTCAGGCTGATGCGCGGATGCAGATCGGGCTCGCTCGGGCGCGGCAATTCGGCGGTGCGGCGCGATTGCGGCACGTCCGTCGAGCGGCGCGTGTGCGGCGTGGGTTCGCTGGGCGCTCCCGCGGTCTTCGCTGGTTTCCTGCTCTTGCGCCGTACTTTCGGGCTGAAAATCGCTTCCAGCATGGTGCGTAGCTTCGCGCCATCGAGGTTCGACGCGATGTTGCCGTTGAAGCAGAAGCTGATTGTGCCGCGCTCTTCGCTCACGATCACCACGACGGCGTCGGTCTCTTCCGTGATGCCGAGCGCCGCGCGATGGCGCGAACCAAAACTCTCGTCCACGACGCGACCCTCCGGCATCGGGAAGAACACGCCGGCTTTGGCGATCCGGTAATTGCGAATGATCACCGAGCCGTCGTGCAGCTTGTTCACGCCTTCGGGGATGAACAGCGAGACCAGGAGCTCGCGCGAGACCTGTGCGTCGAGCGTATGACCTTTGTGCACGCCGACGAACTCGTCGAGGTTCGCGTCTTGTTCGAACGTGATCAAGGCTCCGATGCGGTGGCGCGCGAGGTCCGTCGCGGCTTCGACCACGGCGTCGATCACTTTGGTTTCTTGCGAACGCATCATGCCGCCGAACCAGGCGCGGCTGCCGACGCGCTGCAAGCCGCGCCGGATGTCGTTTTGGAACACGACCACGATGATCAGGATCATGCTCGAAATCAGCGCGCCCATGATGTTGAGCACGGTCACGAGCTGGAGCGCCTGCGCGACGATGTAGAGTACGAACACCATCGCGAGACCCATGCCGACTTGCATGGCGCGCGTGCCGCGCAACACGAGCAGCGCGCGGTACACGATGTAATAGACCAAGAATATATCGAGCGCGTCTCGCGCGAGCTGCACCAGCGTGCGACCCTCGAAGAAGCCGTGCAGGCTATCCAGCATGGCTCGCCTCGCTGCTTTCGCGCGGAGTTTCGCGGGCAATCATCGCCGCGACGGCGAGGGCTTGCCGCACTTCACGCACGTCGTGCACGCGCACGATGCTCGCGCCGCGTTCCACCGCGAGCATCGCCGCGGCCACGCTGCCGCCGAGCCGCTCACTCGGCGCCGCGCCGTCGAGCGACGCGATGAACGATTTGCGGCTCGGCCCGACCACGATCACACCCTCGGCGGCGAAGCACGCGAGCCCGGCGAGCAACGCGAACGATTGCTGCGCGTTCTTCGCAAAGCCGAGCCCCGGATCGAAATAGACGTCACTCGGCGGCATGCCGGCGGCGACCGCGCGCGCTTTCGCTGCGCGCCATTCGCGGCGCACATCCTCAATCACGTCGGCATAGCCGTCTTCCGGGTAGACGGAAAAGCCTGCCATTGCCGCCGCGGGGCCGCGCGAGTGCATGATCACGAGCGGCGCGCCGTGCTCGGCGCAGACGTGCGCCAAATCTTCGTCCGCTAAGCAAGACACGTCGTTGATCAAGTGCGCGCCGCGCTCGAGCGCGTGGCGCGCGACGACCGGGCTCGTCGTGTCCACCGAAACCAGCGCGCCGCTTCGAGCCGCGTGCGCGAGCGCGGGTTCGAGCCGCGCGATTTGCTCCGCGGCGACAATCGCCGGCGCGCCCGGGCGCGTCGATTCCGCGCCGATGTCGATCACGTCCGCGCCTTCGCGGAGCAGTTCGTCGATCCGCGCGGCGGCGGCGCTCGCGTCGTTGAAGCGCCCGCCGTCGAAGAACGAATCCGGAGTGACGTTGAGCACTCCCATGAGCAACGCTCCACGCTCGCGGCGCAGCTTGTCTATGCGAGTCGAGAGCGGTCCCACTACTATCGGGTAGCAAGATGTACGCCGCTCTGCAAGCATTCGAAACTCCTATCTCTCTCTGTCGCGTGCGCAGTTTGCAAAGGCTCAGTGCAGGCACCTGAGTATTTCAATTCGCAGCGCGCCGCTCAGCTCACACTTCGATGCTCGCGATGAAACCGCGCGCGGTCCAATCGGCGAACCACGCCCCGACATTTGCGGCGACGCTCGCTGCTTCTTCGGGGATTTCGGCCTGCGCGCGCTCGCACGCGGCGACCAAAGGGACGCGCTGCGTCAGGCTACGGAGCAGCGCGAATGCCCCGGCAGCGACCGCCTCATGGAACAGCGATAAGTCCCGGCGAAACAACAAAAGCCGCTGTTTTTCCGGGCTTGCGAGGAGCAGCTCGATGCCGCCGTCGCGCGCGAGGAACACGCGCTGACGCAGCTCCGCGACTGGATATTCGACCTCGAGCAGGCGCAAGGTCGGGCTGAGCTCGATGCGCGCATTTTCCCACGCCGCTTCGGGAATGGCCGCGAGCGCCGCGGCGTTGAGCGGCGTGGCGTCCGCCGCGTCGAACAGCTCGAGGTACGCGCGCTCGAGTCGCGCCATGTCGCAGCACAAAGCATGCTGCGCCAAATCAGGTCGCGCTTCGACGTACTCCGGCAATTCGAGCCCGAGGTCGCGCAGCGTGAAGCTTCGTGGCGGGTGCACCTCGAGGTAGCCCTCAATCAAATCTTCCCAAGCCGCTTGCCCCAGAATGCCACTCAAGCCGGGGAAATCCTCCACCAGGGATGCGGTGTGTCGCAGCCAAAATTGCTCGCGATAAATCTCGAGCCGCTCGACGGCCGAGAGCCGTCCAGTCGCGCGTACGATGCTACGCGCTCGTTCGCTGAGCTCAGCGTCCTTCGGCAGCGCGCGCCGTTTGCGGAGCTGCTCGGCGAAGAAAAATTGCAGCTCGTCGAGTTCGTTTTTTGGTTGGGGGTTGCCTTGCGCGGGCTCTCCGCGGTTCGGATCCGAGCGCTTCACGGCGTGCTCCCGTCATGCGCGGTTTCGCGCGGGCCGCCCTGCTGCCATCCGTGTGCGTCCTCGCGCGGCGCGGCGCTGCGCGGCGGAGCTCCGCGCGCGATCGCCTCGAGCCGTTCACCGCCGAGCACGCGCTGGCGAATAGTGCGCGCCTTTTCCGCTTCGGCTACGAGCACATCGAAGCTCGGAATTTCGTCGTCCCACTCGATCAGCGTGGAGACCGGACCCGTGAGCTCGAGCGTGCGGCGATACAAATTCCAAACTTCGTCGATCACGTGTCCGCGATGTGTGTCGATGATGTAATCGCCGAGATTCGTGTGGCCGGCCAAATGGATCTGCACGATGCGCTCGTGTGGCACGCATTCCACGAACTCGTAAGGATCGAAGCCGTGGTTGTACGCCGAGACATAAACATTGTTCAGATCGAACAAAATCCCGATGTTCGCCCGCTCCGCGATTTCGCCGATGAACTCCCACTCGCTCAGCGTGCTCGATTCGAATTCGAGGTAACTCGACGTGTTCTCGAGCGCAAAGGGCAACTCCAAAAAATCCTGCACCTGCTTCGCACGCTCGACCACGCGCGCGATCGCTTGCCGCGTATACGGGATCGGTAGCAAATCGTGCAAGTGCGCGCCGCCCGCGCCGCACCAACAGAAATGGTCGCTCAGCCACGGCGGCTTCACTTCGCGAACGAGTCGCTTCAAGCGTGCGAGGTACTCGCGATCCAGCGGCTCCGGCCCCGCGATCCCGAGCGACACGCCGTGCTGCACCACGCGATACTGCTCGAGCACGCGCGCGAGGTGATGGCGCGGCCTGCCGCCATCGACCATGAAGTTCTCACTGATGATCTCGAAAAAATCCATGGCCGGCTTCTGCTCGACCACGTACCGATAGTGCGGCACGCGCAAGCCCACCCCGACGCCGAGATCGGGCAAGCCGAGCCGCGCCGCGCTCACTTCGGACAATGGCCGTTGCAGCCGCCTTTGCCCTTACAATCATTCTGGCCGGCGCACGCGTTGCTGTCCGTCTTGCAGCCGCCTTTGCCTTTGCAGTCGTTCTTGGCCTTGCAGCATTCCTTCGCGCTGGCTTGCTCGCTCGCCGGATCCGCGGTCGCGGCCGACGCAGCGGGCGGCGTGCTCGATCCGCCGCACGCGCTCGTGATCGCGCCGAGCATGATCCCGGCAGAAGCGGCTTGAGCGATCGATTTCGAAAAATTGAGAGCCATGGTTTCGTCTCGCTTCGATTTTTGTTTGGGTGGGCGTGGGCTAAGTTTCGTCGAGGGCAAGCGCTGCCCAGCGAGCTTACGCCAACTGCGATCGCTCATCCGATCTTTGGAACTTTTCAGGCCCCTGCGCATTTCATTGCGCTTGGCCGTCCGCGCGACCGGCAGCGCGACGGGCGCCTGTTCGGTCAGTTCTAACGTGGCCGCCTCTCTTTCGAAAACCGTGATCAGCCCGGCGAGCCAGCTGCTTTCTTTTATTTCCGGGCATCGTGCCCGGGCCCTTCGCGCGCGCTCCGGCGCGAAAAAGGGGAGAGAGGATGGTCAAACGCCAACTCTGTGCTCGGATCACGCTTGAAGCTCCTGCATCGGCTCGAAGTTACCGTACAATCTGGGCATGTCTCCGCCCGTCACGGCTCCGGCCGCGTTTGGTGCTCGCCGCGCGCGACTTGCGGCTCATTTCACCGCACCAGCCTTGTTCGTCTCGGGGCTGTCTCGACCGCGCAACTTTGCGGGCAATCGTTATGCTTTCCGCGCTGAAAGCCACTTTTTGTACTTCACGGGCCGCGCCTTGGAAGGCGCGGCGCTGCTCGTCGCGCACGGCAAGTCGACGCTGTTTGCGCCGCGCCCAGATCCCGAAGCCGAGCTTTGGTCCGGCAAACAACCGAGCCTCGACGAACTGTCGCGTGAGCTCGAACTCGAAGTGCG
>DASYCL010000185.1:0-3320 GCA_036500245.1 Polyangiaceae bacterium
CACCACTCCCCTTGCCCACGTTACCCAATCTCGGCTTGCCCGCGCCGCCCGGGTGACCAGCGCGACGTCAGAGCCCACGCCCAACCCAATCTCAAGAACGACAACCGATGGCACGCATCGCAATTCTCGGAGCAGGCATGATGGGCAGCGCGCTGGCGTTGCCGTTCGTCGATCGCGGCCACGAGGTCCGTTTGATCGGCACCATTTTCGACGACGCGATCGTCGCGGGGCTCAAGAGCGGCGGCGAGCACCTGACCCTGCGCTACGCGCTACCGCGGGAAATTCAGCCGTTTTTCGCGTCCGAGCTCGAACGCGCACTGAACGGCGTGGACGCGATCGCGCTCGGCGTGAGCTCGGCGGGCGTGCGTTGGGCTGGGCGCGCGATCGCGCCGCTGCTCCGCGCGGGCGTGCCGCTGCTCCGCGCGGGCGTGCCGCTGCTGATGATTTCGAAAGGCTTGGTTTGGAACGAGTCCGAGTTTCAAATCTTGCCGGACGTACTCCGTGCCGAATTACCCGCAACCCTCGACATCGCGCCGGTCGCGGTCGGCGGACCGTGCATTGCAGGAGAGCTCGCGCGGCGCGTCGAGACTTGCGTGGTGTTCACTGGGCGCGATCCTACTGCATGTAATGCCTGGGCCGAGCTCGCGCGTAGCCCGTACTATCACGTGTTCACGAGCGACGACGTGGTCGGCACGGAGGTGTGCGCCGCGCTCAAAAACGCGTACGCGATGGGTGTCGGGTTCGTCGCCGGAGTGCACGAAAAAAATGGCGGCGGCGCGGGCAGCATCGCGATGCACAATTGCGAGGCCGCGCTCTACGCGCAAGCGATTCGCGAAGCCGAAGCGATCGTAACGCTACTCGGCGGCGACACGAAAACGGCAACCGGGCTCGCCTTCGCCGGCGATCTCAACGTGACCTGCAACGGCGGCAGAACCGGGCGTTTTGGCCGATTTTTAGGGCAAGGACTCGGACGCGCGGGCGCCGTCGCCGCGATGAACGGCGCGACGCTCGAATGCCTCGAGATCTTGGAAACGCTGCGCACCGGCCTCGGCGCGCTCGAACGCGCCGGTCGATTCACGCTCAGTGATTTCCCGCTGCTCGAGCACCTGATCGCGGTCGCGCTCGACGACGCGCCGGTCGCGATTCCTTACGCGCGCTTCTTCAGGAGCCCTCACCAAGCGTGAAGTGCAAGGAGTAGCTGATCGTGGTTGGGCCGAGCTTCGGCTTTTCGAACTCGACCGATTCGAACACCGAGACCACACAGGCGCGAAACTCGGGGCCGCGCATCGCCGTGCGCGGTTGCTCGAGCTTCGGGTGTCCACCCGCGCGCGAGATGTGCAAATCGATCCCGAAGCGTCCGCCTTTTTCTGGATCTTCGTTCTTGCGATAGCAATCCAGAAAAGCCGGAAAGCGCGCGGCGATCGCGCGTTGAAACGGGGCTTTCGTCTCTGCGTCGTTCGGGCCGCCGCCGACGTGCAGTCCGATGTTCTCGACCTTGAGCTCGGGCAACGCAGCGAGCGGCGCCTTGGGATCGAGCGTAATTTCTGGCTGGCGCGGCAGGAACGCCGTGTTCGGCGCGGCGCCGGCACTCGGCGTCGGAGTACCGGTCGACGGCGCCGAGTTGCTGGAGCGCGCGGCGGCGTCGGTTGCGCCCGACGCGACGGGATAGTTCGCGCCAGCGCCCCCCGGAGCCGAATGCGCGCAAGCCGCGAGCAACAGCAGCGAGCTCAGAGCGACGAAAGGCGCGCGAGTTCGAACGAAATCCGGCGTGCGGAACCAGCGGCACATCGCCTGAGTTTTAACCGATTTTTGACCGCGATCGTTTTGGTTTGAACCCGAGAAAGACTGTGGCAGAAAGAAAAACATGCGCGGCGCCTCGATTTTGAGCACGAGCGCGCACTTGTTCAGTTGTCTTTACTTGCTCTGCGGTTGCGATCGTCATTCGAGCCTGGAAGGCGCGGAACCCGTGCCCATCGCCGCGAAAGCGCCGGCCGCGAGTCGCGCCTGGTCCGCGCCGGCAGCGCCGCCCACGGCGCCAACCCAAAAACCAACCAAGAGCGATCCGCTCGATTCATTGAGCATCTCCGAGCTGCCGGACGATAGCCCGGCGCCGAGCGCGAGCGCGCCCGAAAAGCCGAGCAAAGTCATCATCGATGAAGCAGTCGCGATTGGTCCTGCTGGGCCGATGAGCGCGGACGAGCGCGGCGTCGTGATGATCGATCGCAATGATGAGTTGCAGCTGGCCAAACGCACGGCCCTCGGCTCGAGCCCGAAGCCGGAGCGCGCGCGGTTTTCCAGTGTCTCGGGCGGCCCGAACGATTACTTCGCGGTCGCGCGCGGACCGCTGCTTTTGCGCGGCAAAGCTTACTGGGTGATGGACGGCAAGCTCGTGCGCCGCGTTTTCGACAGCTCGACGCCGCTCGAGATTTTGGCGCGTGACGCGCGCAACGGCACGCGCGTCACCGGCGCGGACATCCCTGGCGCGCCGGCGCACGCCGTTTACGTTACCACTCCAAAGAGTGACGACGCGCCGCCACACGCGAGGCTTTGGGTCGAGGGTTCGGAGACGATCTCGCTCTCCCCGGAAGGTGCTGGAGCGAGCAGCGTCACCAGCGCGAGCACGGGCGACGCGCTGTTCGCCATTTACATCGACGCGCGTAGCGCGATGACGCCGCTGCACGGCCGTCGCGTGCGCTTCAAGGCCGGCAAAGCCGAGCTCGATCCGGACGTGGTGATGTGGGTTGGCGCATCGTCGCAAACTTTGTCCGAAGTGTTCGCGAGCACAACGCCCTACGGCGTACGCGCGTTTCTGCCGATCGAGCGCGACATCAGTCATTTTGGGTTGGTCATGCTCGAGCTCGGCGCGGAGCCGCACATGGATCCCAAGGCCGTCTGGCGCGGTTATCCGAACGGCATCGACGTCGCGCCGGTGGCGAGCGCGGCGTTTTGCGGCACTGCGTACGTGGCGTACGTACGGCCGGAGAACCCCGACCCGAACGCGCCCGAGGTGCTCGAATTGGCCGAAATTACCGAGGCAGGATTGGGGCCTGCCGAGCTCGTCGCGAACGCGCATGGGTTTTCCAACGTGTCACTCGGCGCGGCTTCAAATTCGGCGGTTTTGGCCTATGTTGCCGACTGGCAAACGTTCGCTACCACCATCCGCTGCAAACACCATCCCTAGTCGGGAGCCCAGCTCCCGCCCCGCTGAAGTACACGCCTCGTGATCCCCGAAGGGGCAGAATTCAGCGGGGCACCACCCTCAGGTTTGGGGCCCCGACCCCAAAACGATTTTTCACATGCCGAAAAAGACGACGAAGAAA
>DASYCL010000186.1:0-7182 GCA_036500245.1 Polyangiaceae bacterium
GAGCCCGGCGAGGAACGCCGCCAAAGGCGGCGCGGGCTTGGCATAGCGCTGGAGCGTCGCTGCTTTTTCCGCTTTCGCGTGCTCGACGGCGTCGCGATTGTCGGACAGCAGATCGGCCGCGTCTCTCAGCGCCTCGTTTTCGCTGCGCCGCGAGTGTTCGAGCGCGGTGAGCCCGATCGGGAGCAAGAACAAAACCAGCACCGCGAGCCCAATCATGCCCGCGTTCAGGATGCGTTGCTCGCGCGGCCCAAGCCGCGCCAAGCGCTCGCCGAGGTCGAAATTCACGGCTTTTCCTCCGTGTTATTGCCGCTGTCGCTCGATTTCGGCTTCTTCTTCGCGTTCGCGTCCTCGGGGCACTTCAGGTCGAATTCGAGCACGTACTTTTGGCGCTCCGCGCCCACCATCTGGCTGACCTTGCCGATCTTCGAGTCCGAGACGCAGCGACTCTTCGCCATTTCGCTGGCGATGTTTTGCGCTTCTTCGGTCTTGCCGGCGACGCCGTTCACCTTCACGTGCGCGCGCTGAACGTCGAATTCCTCGATGTCCGAAACGACATTCTGCGGAATCGAATTCGACAGATCGACGATGGCGTCGAATGCGTCCGCGTGCGGCATCGGATCCGGCTCGTCTTTGGCTTTCGCCTTGTCGATTGCTTCGCTCACGCCGTCCGGATCGCTCAATTCTTCGCCCAGGATTTGCTGGCTCTGCGTGGCCAGCGCTTGCGTGAGCTCATCGTGCTCGCGCCCGAGCGCGCGGAAGCTCGCCCAGCTCGCGAACAGAAAGCTCACCAGCGTCGCGGCCGTGAGGCCTGCAAGCAGTGGCGCGCGCTCCTTCAAGAAGCCGAACCCACGCTGATACGACAAGGAACCGCTGCGCAGGTTCATGTCGACCGGCTTGCCCGAGAGCCCGGCCGCGAGCGCGAGCGCTTTTGCAAAGCGCGGCAGCGCGAGCACCACTTCCGGAGCCGGAGGCGCAATTTCGAACGCCGGCAAGGGCCGTACGGGCACGCCGAGCTCGTGACTCAAATACTGATCCGCGCCGCTCGCGTTGGCGCCGCCGCCGAGCAAAATCACGGCTTCGATCGGCAAATCCTCTTTCGTGGTGAAGGCGAGCAACGACTGCCGCAAATCCGCGACCAAGGGCGGAGCGCTCTCCGGCAAGCCGGCGATGCCGCGCGACAGCGTGCGCACGAATAGCGGCTCGCCTTCGCGAATCACCGTCACCTCCGTGCGCTTGTTGCCCAGATCGACGAGTGCGATCGGAGTCTTGCCGCGTAATTCGGGGCACAGCAGCGAAAGATTGCCAAGCACGAGCGAGCCGCAACCGACGCGCTCCGGCTCGCGGCCGAGCGCGCGCTTCACGAGCTCGATCCGCTCTTTGACTTGATCGCTGCGCGCGGCGGCGGCAACGATGTCGATCGCTTCCGCGCCCAATTCGGAGCGCAGCACGCGGTAGTCGTACACGAGCTCGCTCATATCGACCGGCATCTGCGACTCGAGCTCGAACGGCAACACCGCGTCGAGCTGCTTTCGCGCCGTGAGCGGCAATTTCATGCGGTGCACGAACGCGCTGTCGCCTTCGACCGCGACGGCGATGCCGTCGTTGTGGAGCAGCATGTTCATGGTGCAAGCCTGGAGCGCGTGTTCGAGCGACTCGGTCGCGTCGAGCATCACTTCCTGCACGGCTTCGATCGCGATGCGCTTGTAGCCGGTCGAAAGCAAGACCGCGCGCACGTGCGAAGAGCCGATGTCGATTCCGATGTAACGTCCCATGCGATCTCTCAGGTTTCCGAGCCAACTTTTGCATCAATCGACGCGGTAGTAGATGACATTTCCGCCGGCGCCCGGCTTGAGCACCCCGCCGATGCCGATCGTGCCGCCGCCCGGCTGTGTTCCGGGCGGGGTCGCTCCAGGGGGAGGCGGCGGCGTGTTGGGCGGAACCTGGTTGCCGTTGCCGTTGCCATTCGGCGGCGGGAGGAGCATCGGCGCGGGCGCGCCGCGGAAGTCCACCACCGCGTGGATGCGCGAAGTGCTTTCGCGTTTGCCGGAGTGCACGTAGCCGGTTGCATAAATGCTGAAGACTTTGCTCTCGGTCGTGATTTCGCCCTTGGTTTGATCGGGCGACAGGATCGGAATCGGTTGCAGGCCGAGCGCCTTCATGATCATCGCGACCGGACTGCCGCCGCCGCCGAGCGGTGAAGCTCCCGCCGCGGGCGCGGGCGCGGCGGCCGCGGTTTGTCCGGGCGGCGTCGCGCCGGCGCCGGCTTGTTGCAGCGCGCTCACGAAATCATTGGCGTTCGCGAAGACCGGCAAGCCCGGCAAGAAGCTCTTCATCATGCCGATCGCGAGCAAGAATTTTTGCGCTTCGTTCGCGTCCAAACAAACCAGCGCGGTGTTGTTCGAGGCTTGGCACACGATCGCGAGCAGCGTCTGCGGGTTCGCGGTATTGACGTTGATCTTGCCTTGACCCCAAACCGTGATCACGCGCTTGTCCGGGTTGTCGGGATCCGGGTCGACGAAGGTGGACCAAAAATCGTCGCTGATGCCGCGCACTCGGTGGAGCTCTTCCAAGCTGTCGAAGGCCGCATTTTTGCGCAAATAAGGCTTCTTCAAGAGCTGGTAAAACGAGTCTTCCGAGGCCGTCTGCTGCGCGGTGGTGCTGGTCGGATCGCACAGCGCCTGGTCTTGATCGGGATCTACCCAGTCGATGATGGCGGAGCAGATCGCGCGGCGATCGGAGTATTGGCCGTCCGCGTCTTTGCCCTCGAACATGGTGTTGTATTGCGGCGCGCTGATCAGGCCGAGGATTTGCAACGTCTCGCTCATTTGATGAACGAGGTCGCCGTGCGCGGCTGCATTCAAATTGATTTTCGAATCCTCGTCGACGATTGTGAGGCGAAAGCCGGCCCCGGCGAGGCCCAAGTTCTTGCCCAGGTTCGGATCCACGCCGGCGAGCGAAGCAAAGCTTGCCGCGCCGTCGGCGTCGTTGAACGCGCCGAGGATGCGATCGGAATATTGCCAAACGGGGATCTGCCGCGGCCCGCCCACGAGCGCGAAGATCAAGGTCAAGGATTTGCGAATCGTCGGCTCCGCGGCAATCAAGAGTCGCGACAAGTTCACCGCGCTCTTTGCGGCGTACTCCGAGACCAGCGCGTCCCGCGCGGCGAGCGCGCTGCCGAATTCCGCCGAGCTCTCGTCTTGCACTTCCGTGAGCATCACGGTCAGAACCGTCAGGGCTGCCAACACCAAAATCAAAGCCATGCCGCGGCGCTGCCTGCGCCGGAGCGCGCGCGCCTTTTTGCGCTCGATTTGGGTGCCCTTGCGCCGCTTCATTGCATCATCGCGAAGTTGAGGGCGTTCTCGATCGGCAGATCGACTTTGGTGACGAGGCGGATGGTGCCTTGGCTGCGATCGTAGCCTTCACGCGCACCGCCGTTGAGCACGAGCACGATCTTCACCTGCACCGGCAAACGCGCGGGCTGTCCGGTCACGGCTTGAGTCGTGTCCCAGGTGTCGAGCCAAGTGTTCGTCACTGGATCCAAGTACTGCAACTTGAAGAGGTCGATGTCCGTCGCCAGCACCTCGACGTGGCCGCCTTTTTTCGGATCGAGATCGAGCGTGGTGCTCACGCGGCGCACCAGATCGGTGATGTTCGAATTGTCCGGATCGGTCGCGCCGTAATACGACAGCTCGCACTGATCGGAGACGTGCGAGTTGCGGTCGACGCGGCGATTCGCGAACGAGTCGAAATCCAGGCGATCCGCGGGCGTCCCGGTCGTGCCGATGAACGCCGTCTTCTCGACCAAGAGCGCGGCCAAAATCGGCGCATGCAGCGACATGTACGCGCTTTGCAACTCGCGCGAGATGCGTGTCAGCGCGAGCCGCCCCTCGCGATACCGGTCGTCGACGCGCTCGAGCCCTTCGCGACTCCTCTTCATGCCGGAGAAAGCGCTGTAGAGCAGCAGGGAAATCGAAGCCAAAATCACGATCGCGACGAGTAGCTCCACCAACGTGAAGCCGCGCGCGCGCCGGATTTCGTGCGCGCGCCTCATCGACCGAGCCCCGTTGTCGGTGCGCCAAAGCCGGTCGAGCCAAAGCCGGTCGAGCCGAAGCCGGTCGAGCCGAAGCCGGTCGCACCGGGCCCGCCGCTACCGCCCGGGCCGACCGGAATCCCGCCATCGACGCCAGCGAGCTGACCTTGCTGTGGATTGGTCACGTATTGCGTGATGGTGAGTTCGCGAGGGAACTTGCCCTCCTTGTATTGAACGGTGACGGTCACCTTGCGAATGCTCGCTTCGAGCATCGGCTTCAAGGTCGGGTAGACCATGCTCATCATCATCGGCGCGAGTCCGCCCGCGCTCGGCCCGGAGGCGAGCGCTTGCGCGAAATCGGCCGGCTTGGATTTGTCCGGCAACTGCATGCCCCCGCCGCCCGGCTTGGTGCTACCGGTGAGCATACTCAGTGGCCCGAGATCGAGTCCTCCGCCGTCGCCCGTAATGTTGTTCGGACCGCCGTCGAGGCCGCCGTTGAGCGGCAGCTCCGGCAAGGTGATGCGCTCGATTTTCCAGGCGCAGTGATAACCGTTTTCGTGTTCGTCCTCGCCTTCGCAGCAGGTCCCTTCGTCTTTTTCGTCGGTCAGCTGATAGCCGAGCGCGAGCAATTTGACCTCGAGCTCGCCCATCTTGCAGCGCGCGAGGTTCGTCGCGACCGTCAGATGCTCGCCGCGCGCAGCGTTGGTGAAGAGGCCAACCTGCGAGCCCAAAATCACGGTCAAGCCGAGCCCGAGGATCGCGATCGCGACCAGCACTTCGAGCAGCGTGAAGCCGCGGCGAGCGCGAATCTCGCTCATTTTTGCACCTTCTCGTCGGTCTCGCGGTCCTCGTTGTCGTCCACGCGGAGCGGCTGAAGATCGACGCGCCCGCGCTCGATCTTGGCGCGCCCGGTGAGCCCGCTCACGGTCACGGTGAGCCCGGTGTCGTCGCCCTTGCGCTTCAGTTGCACCGAAGCACGCTCGGTGGTGCCGCCCGGAAAAAAGTAAAGGTAGGCGCGGCCGCTCGTGCGCGGCTCGTCGTCGTGCTCGGTCTGCACGCTGATGAATTCGACGCCGTTGCCGAGCGACCGCGCCGGCCCGGCTTCCCCCGAGCTCGCCACGAAGCCGGGCACCGGCTTGAAGCTCGGTCGCGGCGGATGCGGCCCTTCCAAAATCCGATCCGCGTCGACGTGGGCTTTCTTTTCGAGCTCGGTCGCGGGCTGGGCGCCAGAGCTTCCGTCCTTCGTGTGCTCGCGCAGCACGACGCTCGTATTGGCTTCTTCGAGCGTGATTTTGTTGCTCTCGAGATCGAAGGCGAGTCGCGTCGGTTTGCCCGTCGTGCTCGCGCGCGTGAGCCCGAGCCGCACGCCGCTCACGATCAACGTGGCCGCGGACTTCATGCGGCTGCCCTCGAGCAAGCCGGGCCCCATCATCACCGTGCCCGCGAGCACGGCGATCAAAGCGATGACGATGAGCAACTCGACGAGCGTGAGCCCGCGCTCGAAACGGCGCGTTTTACCGAAGTTTCCGGCAAATGCACCCAATGGACGAGAAGCTACAACCACCATCGCCTGACTCGAACGTCACGGGCCTTCGTTGCCCGAGCCGGTTACGCCCTTGGGCACCACGATGTCGTCCTTGGTGCCCTTCTTCTTGTCCGGGCCGTTGGAAGACACGATCACTTCGTCGTCCGTACAGTTGAGGCTGAAGTCCTGGTTCCAGGAGTCCTTCGTGCTCTGGCCGGGATCGAGTTGCTTTTCTTGTACCAGCTGGCTCATCGTCGGACAGCTGGTCTCGTTGTTCGCGGCTTGCCACTGCTGCACCGCCGTGCGGACGATGCGCGCGCCGGTCTCCGCGTTCTTGATTTGCGCCTCTTTGTATTTCGGCAGCGCGAACACCGCGACGCCGCCGGCGACCATGGCGATGATCGCGACGACGATCAGCACTTCGACGAGCGTCACGCCACGCTCGGCGCGGCGCGCTTTCTGGAGCCGCCAGAGTCTCTTCACCAGCTCCGGCACCTCTCTGCAATTCGAAAGCTCAAATGATCTCGTATTCATCTCTGTCCTCGTCATTCTACGCGGTCGAGTCCCCCGGGTTCGCCGTCCGGACCGTCGCTCGAGAGTTGATAAGCTTCTCCCTCGCGGTGGGACGGACAAGTGAACCGGAGAGCGTGCCCCCAAGCGTCGGCGGGCGTTTCTTTGAAATTTCCGTAACCAGAAAGCTTGTCGAGGCTGCTCGGGCAGCCGCCGTCGTTGTCGGCGCGATAGGCGTCGATCGCGCGGCGCACTTCGATCAGCGTGGCGCGCGTTTGGCGAATGCCCGCCCTCTGCCGCTCGCGCACGCCCAAAATCGTGATGAAACCGAGCACGCCGAACACGACTAACACCGGCCCCACACGCCCGAGCATGAGCAAGCTGCGCAGGCCACCGCGGCGCTCCCACGGGAACCAGATCCGGCTTTCACTGGCGAAGCGTTTGGCGCCGGTCATCATTGCACCAACTCGTTCATTTGAATCAACGGCATCAAAATCGCCATCGCGATGAAGCCGACGACACCGCCGAGCAGCACGATCATGAGCGGCTCGAGCAAGCTGGTGAGCGCGACCACGCGCGTTTCCACGTCCGCTTCGTAGGCGCGGCTCACATTTTCGAGCATCGCCTCGAGCTGGCCGGTTTTCTCGCCGACCGCGATCATGTGCGTGACCATGGGCGGGAACACGCGCGCGCGCTTGAGCGGCTCGGCGATGCTTTCACCGCCGCGAATCGAGCCGATCGCTTCGCTGATCACGCTCTCGAGTTTGGCGTTTTCGAGCACATGCCGGCCGATTTCCATGGCTTGCAAGAGCTGCACGCCGCTCGAGAGCAAAGTCGACAAAGTGCGCGCAAAACGCGCCACCGAAACCAACAAATTCAAACGTCCGAAGATCGGGACGACCAAGCGGAATGAATCCCACTTCAGCTTGCCGTCAGGCTTCGCGCGCCAACGACGGAACCACCACACCGAGCCGACCGTGAGCCCGATGATCAGCCACCAATACCCTGACACGATGTTCGATACCGTGATCAACAGGCGCGTGTACCAGGGCAGCGCGTGGCCCAAATTATCGAAGATGCTCGTCACCTTCGGCACGACCGCGACCATCAGCACGCC
>DASYCL010000187.1:0-3855 GCA_036500245.1 Polyangiaceae bacterium
TTTGTTCGGCGTGACGGCGATCCGCGAACGAAAGCGGCTCGATCTGATCGTCGAGCTGCAAATGTGGCAAGCGGACGCGCCGTACGATCGCATCGGCCTCGAAGATCGCCACCATGAGTTACTCGGCGTGCCGATCCGCGAAGTCGTGCTGCCGGTGCGTCCCGGCCGCAATATGAGCTCGATCATCGAAATCGCTGCCCGCAATGAGCTCTTGCGACAGGCCGGCCATCACCCGGCGCGCGAGTTCGTCGAGCGCGTCGAAAAGGGTCTGCTTCGACCCGAAGAACCCGAAGAACGCCGGCAGCGTCCGCCGAGCGGCTCGTATCGTTTCTTGTCGCCGAACGAGAGCTCGGCGCCGCCGCCCGTGGGGCCCGAGCGCCGCCGATGAGCGACGAGCGCACACTCGTCGTCGTCGTGACCGGCCTGAGCGGCGCCGGCAAATCGACGGCCGTGCATGCGCTGGAAGATCTCGGCTTTTTCTGCGTCGACAACCTGCCCACGCCGGTGATGAAGAGTACGCTCGAAGCGTTCGCCAGCGTCGGCGTCAAACGCATCGCGCTCGGCATCGACGTGCGCGTACGCGGCTTCTTGGACGACGCGGCCAGCGTGCTCGAGTCGGTCACGGTGCCCGGCGAGCGCGAGCTCGCGGTCGTCTTTCTCGACGCCTCGGACGAAGCGTTGCTCCGGCGTTTTTCCAGCACTCGGCGGCCGCATCCGCTGAGCACGATGTCCGAGCCCGGCGGCGAGCAAGCCACCAATGCAGTGCTCGACGGCATTTTGATCGAGCGCGAGCTTTTGACGCCGCTTCGCGCGCGCGCGACCTTCGTGCTCGACACGACGCGGCTCAGCGTGCACGAACTACGCCGGCAAGTGGCGTCGCATTTCGGTCCGGGCGAAGGCAATGCCTCGCGCATGCTCACCCGCTTCGTCTCGTTCGGCTTCAAGTTCGGACCGCCCGTCGACGCGGACATGATCTTCGACGTGCGTTTCCTGGACAATCCGTACTTCGTCACCGGGCTGCGCGATTTGCCGGGCACGACCGAGGCCGTGAGAAACTTCGTCCTGATGCAAGCTGACACCGGGCAATTTCTCGAACGTGTCGCGTCCCTGCTCGAGTTTTGTCTGCCGCGCTTCGAGCGCGAAGGAAAGAGCTATCTCACCGTGGCGGTCGGCTGCACCGGCGGCCGGCACCGCTCGGTCGTGGTCACCGACGAACTCGGCTCGATGCTCAGAAAGCGAGTCGGCGTGTCAATCGATGTCGTGCACCGGGATGTCGAACGCGTCAGACTAACGGGCTTCGGCGGAGATCCCGATCACTCCGATCCACAACTTCGAGCCAGCGGAGTCAGTAGGACATGAACACCACACGCGGAACCTTCGAAGTGAAGAACAAGCTCGGGCTCCACGCTCGCGCGGCGACCAAGCTGGTCCAGCTGGCGTCGAAGTATCCGTGCGATATTTTGGTCAGCCGCGCAGGTCAAGCTGCGAATGCCAAGAGCGTGATGGGAGTTCTACTCTTGTGCGGTTCGAAAGGCACCAAACTCGATATCGAGGCGACCGGCGATCAGGCGGCCGAAGCCGTGAAGCGACTCGGCGAATTGATCGACAACCGCTTTGGAGAAGACGAATAGTCGATGAGAGGGGATACACTGCTCAAGAGCGGCGCCGCCGAGGTGCTGGACGGCATTGCCGGCGCGGCCGGTTATGCCATCGGGCACGCGTTCATCGTCGATACGCGGCGCTCGGGCGTGGTGCGCCGGCACGTCGTTCCCGAAGCGATCGGCGCCGAGCTCGGGCACTTCGACGACGCGGTGATGCGCGCCTCGGCCGAATTGCGTGCGGTGCTCGCGGCCAAACAGGGCAGCGCAAGCCGCGCCGAAAGCTCGATCCTCGAAGCGTACGTGATGATGGTCGAGGATGAATCCCTCCGCGCGGTGATCGAAACCAAGATTCGAAGCGCGCTGATTTGCGCGGAATGGGCGCTCGATCTCGCCGTCACCGAAATGGCGACGCAGCTCCGTCAAAGCGGCGATCCGTACCTCGCCGAGCGCAGCCACGATTTCGAGTTCGTCGAAGATCGTTTGCTCCGGACCATGGCCGGCAAACACGGCAGCATTGTCTTGCCGAAAGACGGCGCGCCCGGCGTGCTCGTGGCGCACGATCTTTCGCCGGCTGAAACCGCAGGCCTCACCAAGGAGCGCGTGCTCGCGATCGTGACCGAAGTCGGCACGCGCACTAGCCACACGGCGATCTTGGCGCGCGCGCTCGAAATCCCGGCCGTGGTCGGCGTGCCGAACTTGCTCTCGCGTGTCGGTAGCGGCGATCTGATCGTGGTCGACGGCGTGCACGGCCAAGTCGCGCTCACCCCGAACGAAGCCTTGATCGCCGACACGCACGCGCGCGCCGGCCGCTTCAGCGCGATCGCGCGTCATCGCCGCGAAGCGCGCGATCGTCCGATCCGCACCCAATGCGGCGTCACCGTCGAGCTCCGCGCCAACATCGAATTGCCGAGCGAAGCCGAAGTCGCGCTCGAACAAGGCGCGCGCGGGATCGGGCTTTATCGCACCGAATTTCTCTACCTCGATCGCAGCGAGCCGCCGACCGAAGACGAACAATACGAGACCTATCGCCGCGTCGTCGAGACGATGGCCCCTTTGCCGGTCACCCTCCGCACCTTCGACATCGGCGGAGACAAATTCGCATCGGTGTTTCAAGTGCCGTCGGAGATGAACCCCGCGCTCGGCCTGCGCGCGGTTCGGCTCGGGCTCGCGCGCCAAGACATCTTCCTGACGCAACTGCGCGCGATGGTGCGCGCTTCGATACACGGCAAAATGCGGATCATGGTGCCGATGATCGCTTCGCTCGGCGAGCTGCGCGAAGTGCGTCGCTTGCTCGAACGCGCCCAGAATGACGTCGACGCCGCGGGCCATCCGCGTAGCCCCGCAATCCCGCTCGGCATGATGGTCGAAGTGCCGTCGGCCGCGGTCATGGCCGAAGAATTCGCGGTCGAGACCGAGTTCATGAGCATCGGCACGAACGATCTCGTGCAGTACACGCTCGCGGTCGATCGCTCGAGCCCGGAGCTCGCGTACCTCGCGTCCTTCTTCGATCCTGCGATTTTGCGGCTTGTGCGCATGGTCGTGAACGCGGGCGCGGGCCACAATCGCCCGGTCTTCGTCTGCGGCGCGATGGCGAGCGATCCGCTGGCCGCGATCTTGCTCGTCGGCATGGGTCTCCGCGAGCTCAGTATGGAATCGGCGGCGATCGCCGAAATCCGCGAGGTCATCGGCAGTGTTACGGTCGCCGAAGCCGAAGAAGCCGCGCGGCTCGCGCTGTCCGGCGAAACCGCGCGCGACATCGAGCGCAAGCTGCTGGAACAATTCGGCGAGCGACTCGAAGGCGAGTAGCGCCGCGCCGCGCCGCAAAAAAAGCCGACGCTCGTCAATGTGCAGCCGCGGGCTACCAGCGCGTGCCGCGACGTCCACGCTGAACCCAAACGAATCCGCTGGAAATCACAGGTTGGTTTTGGGGGCGCCTCGCGGGTGCCCGCGTGCGAGGCAGCGCCCGACGCGGGTCCGATCGCGCTTCGGGTCCACGTCCACGGGCACGGCGCGGCGCGGCGCGCAGCGGGATTTGCCGTGATTATGGCGCTACGGCTCCCGAGCGAGCCACTGGCCGGCAATCCAGAAACGCCCAGCCCCGAGGGTTGACCGCAAAGGTTCCCCGCGTATACTCCCGCCGCATTCTAAGAAGGTAGTAAACGAAAAAATGGCACAGGACGCGGACGTCAAAAAAGACGTAATTTCGAAGTATCGTTTGCACGAGTCTGACACCGGTTCGTCGGAAGTGCAGGTT
>DASYCL010000188.1:0-9756 GCA_036500245.1 Polyangiaceae bacterium
CACGGTGCACGATGCCGAGATCGTGCGCTTCCTGCAGCGCGCCGCAGACCTGAATCAAAATCGGGATCGCGCGATCGATCGGAATCGGACCTTCTTTGCGCACGGTCTGATTCAGATTTTTGCCCTCGAGGAGCTCCATCACGATGTAGAGCGAGCCGTCTTCCTCGAGCTCGCCGTACATGAAGACTTTGACCGTGTTCGGGTGACTCAATTGACTCATCGCGCGCGCTTCGCGGCGAAAGCGCGACGTGAGATCTTTGCGATTAGCGAGCTTCGGATGCAGGATCTTGATCGCCACCATCCGGTTCATCGCCGGCTGCGAGGCTTTGTAGACCGAGCCCATGCCGCCCGTGCCAATCTTCTCCAGAACCTGGAATTGCCCGCCCAGGATTTCCCGGCCGATGAAAGGGTCCTTGGGGCGCATTCGCACTCACAGATACCAAAACTTGCTCCCCGCTACGAGCATCGCCACCATGCACGACGTTGAACGCGGCCGGATTCCGCGCTTTCAGCGACAGAAACTTGCATCGCGGGGCCCACGGGCCGCATGAATGCAAGAGTGACGTCTCGCGCCGAGTTCTTGGAAAGCGCGCTCTTGCGCGAGTCGGGCTTCCGCCACGCGTTCTTCACGCGTAACGGCGGCGTGTCGCACGGCGCCTACCAGAGCTTGAGTTTTTCGGTCGCGGCCGGAGACAGCGCAGGAAACGTCAAAGCGAACTTGGCGCGAGCAGCCGAAGTGCTCGGCGTCGCGCCGGAGAAAATTCACTTCTCGTCTCAAGTGCACGGCGCGGTGACACACGTGCTCGCGGGTGACGAAGCACAAAGCCGAGTGATCGAGCTCGAGGGCGACGCCTTGCTCAGCCATGCGCCGAACGTCGCGTGCGGCGTGCGCAGCGCGGATTGCGTGCCGGTGTTGCTCGCAGATCGCAAGAGCGGCGCGGTCGCGGCCGCGCACGCTGGCTGGCGCGGCGCGGTGAAAGGCATCCTGACGAGTGCTGTGCGCGAGCTCCGCGAGCGCTGGCCGAGCGCGGATTTGATCGCGGCGATTGGGCCGCACATTTCGCTGGCCGCGTTCGAAGTCTCTGACGACGTAGCTGAGGCAATTTTGGCCGCGTCGCGCGATCCGAACATCGTGGACCGCGCGCACCAAAAGCCCCACGTCGATCTCAGGCGCATGCTGCGCGCCGAATTGCGCGCGGAAGGCCTGGCTGACTCGGCGATCGACGATGTCTGGGGTTGCACGGTTGCGGAGCCCGAGCGCTTCTTTTCGTTTCGTCGCGATGGCAAAGCGAGCGGCCGGCACTTGTCTGCCATTGTGCCCCGGCTGTAACGCACGCCGTCTGCTTGCGACGCCGTGCAATCCGATCGATCCTTTTGTCTGAGTGATCCACGGACGAGCGTGCCGCGCTCGACTCGGACTCGAACGATATGCCTTTCACCGTCTCTTGCGCTGCTTGTAATACGCGCTTTCTTTTGGGCGACGATCTGTTCCGGCGCAAGGTGTCCGGCAAAGTCGTCACCGTCAAATGCAAGCATTGCAACGCGGAGATCTCGGTCGATGCGACCGAGCCCGCGACCTTGCCCAGCAACGAAGCGCCGGTCGCGCCGCGAGCGCGGCCGGTCCCGCCGCGACCCAAGCATCGCGAAGGTGAAAGCGCGACGGGCACGCCGCTGCCTGGAGGTCCGACCGGCACGCCGCTGCCAGCCGCGATCGGGAATCAGACGCTGATCGCGGGCAGCGCAACCGGAACGCCGCTGCCAAAGCGCCCGCTGCCTACGGGGAAAGCCAGCGGCACTCCGCTGCCCGTGGCGAACGCTAGCGCGACGCCGCTGCCGACCGGCGCGTTGCTTTCGATTTGGGACGCCGCGGAAAAGGGCGATGCGCCTCGGAAGGGTCCGCCACCACGCCCGCATCCGGCGGCACGCGCGCAAAACCCAGAACCCGAGCTACTCGAAGAATTCGACGAACTACCGCCGAGCTCTTCGGACGCGCCGACGCTTACCGCGCTGAAGCACGAAGCAGCTCCGCCGAAGAAGCCGAGCGCAAAAAAGCCGGATGATTTTCTGGTCAATTTGAGCGCGGGAGCGGGCGGAATTTTGGGCGCACCGACGATCGACGTGAGTGGACTCGCGTCGCCGCCTGCGCCGCCTGTCGAGGCGTCGACCGAAGTCGAAGCGAACGCGCCTGCGCCGCGCCAGGGCACGATCCCACTATTCGATATGAGCGCAGTCTTGCCCGTCGCGAACGGCGACACCAAGGCGACGAGCTCGACCCTCTCGCCCGCCAATTTGGACTTGTCGATCGACGTGGAAATGCCGACTTCTAGCGCGAGCGGCAAACCACGCGAACGCAAGCACGTCGTGGCGCCCGAGAGCCACGACCGGCGGGCGGCGGCGCCGAAATCGAAGCGCGCGGGCGCCGCGGTTTGGTTTGCGTTGGTTGCCGCGGCGGCCGGCGTCGTGATCGTCGTTGGCATGCGCGGTCGCGCGGCCTCGCATCGCGAAGCGGCCGAGCCTCAGCCGAGCGAGCACATGCCAAGCGCGCTCGCAGAAAACGCGGCCCCGGCACCGAGCACCGCGCCGACGAACCTCGCGACGGACCTGACCGCGCCGAGCGAGCCCAGCCCGGATCCTAGCGCCGCGAGTGCGACGAACACGAACGCGGGCAAGGTCGGGCTCAACCCCTCAGCGGCTAGCACGAGCAGCGCGACGAGCGTGAGCAGCCCCGCTGTCGCGAAGAACAACGACGACACCAAAGCCAACGAGACCGCGCCCAAGGAGCCCGCAACCGCGGCGATCGAAAAGCCGACCACAGCCGAAAAGCCCGCGACGCCCGCGCCGCAGAACCAGCCTCCCCCGGCGGAGCCCGGCACCGACTTCGATCGCGGAGCAGCAGTGGCTGCGCTCAAAGCTGCGGCCGCGGAAGCATCGAGTTGCCGCAAAGACGGCGACCCATCGGGCACCGCGAGCTTGACGATCACGTTCGCGCCGTCGGGCCGCGTCACCAGCGCGAACATTCAAGGTCCACCCTTTGCCGGCACGCCGACGGGCGGCTGCATCGCAAACGCGATGCGCCACGCGCACGTTCCCGCATTCTCCGGGGATCGCGTGACGGTGGGTAAGACGATCGTGCTTCAGTGAGGAACGAAGCCCAGGGCCGATCAGAAATCCGATTTGATCTGTGACCGCTTCGCAGCGATCGCTACACTGGCGCGGCCATGCCACACCGCAACGATATTGACGGACTGCGCGCCATCGCGGTGCTGTCGGTCGTGTTTTATCATTTGGGGCCGTTCAAAGCCGTTGGCGGCGGGTTCGTCGGGGTGGACGTGTTCTTCGTGATTTCCGGCTATCTCATCACCGGCATCATTCAATCCGAGCTCGACGCGGGAAAATTCAGCGTCGCCGCGTTTTACAATCGTCGCGTGCGCCGGATTTTTCCGGCGCTATTCGCGGTCTATTTGTTTTGCCTGGTCGCGTCTGCGCTGCTCGAGTTCCCAGCCGAAGCAAAGAACGTCGGGCGCGACGTGCTCTGGTCGCTCGCCTTTCTCTCGAACGTGCTGTTTTCGCGCGCAACGGGTTACTTCGATCAAGCGTCGAGGACGGACCCACTGCTTCACACTTGGTCGCTTTCGGTGGAGGAGCAATTTTACGTCGTGTTCCCGCTCTTGCTCGCGTCGCTCTGGCGCCTCGGGCCGCGAGTGCGGAACGCGATCTTGTTGTTCACCGCAGCGCTCAGTCTGGTCGCGTCCGAGCGCATGTTGGCCGCGAACGCGCGACACGCCTTTTACTTCGTGCAATATCGAGCGTGGGAGCTTTTGCTCGGCTCGTTCTGCGCGCTCGGCATCGTGCCGCAAGTCACGCGGCGTGCCGTAGCCGAAGTCCTCACCCTAGCGGGGCTCGCGGCGATCTTCTTCGCAATCTTTTCGATCCGCAGCACGACACCGTTTCCGGGCTATTGGGCAATTCCGCCCAGCGCAGGTGCGGCCGCGATCCTACATGGTGGCGCCCGCGTTCGAACGCTCGGCGCGCGGCTACTGGGGCTCGCGCCATTGCGCTGGGTCGGGCTGATTTCGTATTCGTTTTATCTCTGGCACTGGCCGCTGATCGCATTCTATGGCTCACGTCACGACAGCATGACGCTGAAGGCGGCGCTCGCGATTCTGGCGCTCGCACTCCTGATCTCCGCTCTGTCCTATCGCTTCATCGAAGAGCCGTTCAGGACCAAACCGTACCGGCGCAGTGTGCGCACGGTGTTGTTGCTCGGGGCCTCGGGCATGGCCTCCGTTGCCATCCTCTCGGTTTCGATTCCGGCAATCGCGGCTCGCCTCAAACCGTCGGCGGCGCTCGCGGACGCCGCGCTAAAGTACCTCGACTACAACATCGATATCGGCAGCGGAACTTGCTTCCTGTCTTCTGGCTACAACGACCTGGGGTTGTTTCGCAAAGACCTATGTCTCAAGCAGACACCCGGACGTCGCAGCCTGCTGATCATGGGCGACAGCCACGCAGCGCATTTCACGCCCGCTTTTCGCGAACTACACCCGGAGCTCGACGTGCTTCAAGCCACCGCCTCCGGCTGCGAGGCAGTGCGGCGCGGCACGGGCGCCCAGCGCTGCACTCAGCTGATGGACTTCGTGTTCGACGAATTTCTGCCGCAGCATCACGTCGATACCATCGTGCTCGCCGGACGCTGGCCACGCGATACTCTGCACGGGCTCGAAAAGACGATTGCTTACCTCAAACCGCTCGCCAGTCGCGTCATCGTGCTCGGGCCAGTGGTGGAATACAGCCGACCATTTCCGCAACTCTTGGCCAGCTCCATCACGAGTAACGACGGCGACATCATCAAACAGCATCTCTTGCCCGCGCAACACGCGACGGACCTGCTATTCGCGCGGCGCCTACGCGGCTCGGGCGCCGACTACTACTCCGTCTACAATGCGACTTGCCCGAGCTCGGAATGTACTTCGTGGGCGGCGCCAGGCGTACCGATGCAGTACGACGAACACCACCTCACGCTGGGCGGCTCGGAGCTGGTGCTCGATCGACTGGGGCTGGCGCGCGGAAGGCTGTAGCGCCGTTCGAGCTACGGCGCGACGGGCCCGCTGGTTTGTGTCGGGTGCAGCGTCAAATCCGTGAGCGTGTGATCGCGCGCTTCGACGCGCGACGCTTGAGTCAGGATGTCCGGGTTCAGCGCGATGTCGGTGTCGTAACCGGTGACCGAGCCGTGGCAGCCGGCGCAAAAGCCGTTGAAGAGCGTGCGGCGAAAACCTTGGCGCACGACTTCACCTGGATAAAATTGCATTTCTTCGCGCTGAAAGTGATCGGTCGCCGAACCATCGGTCGCAAGCTTCACGCGCGCTTGGAGCACGAGCGGCATGCCACCGCGAATCGCGACGCCGGTCGAACCATCCCCATAGACCGGCGGCGCGCCGAGCAAGCCGCGGCGCACGTAAACTTTGCCGAAATCGTCTGAGTAAACGAGCGACTGATCGGCGACCGCGTCGAAGCTCGTCTCGCCCTGCGCAGGCGGAAAATCCTCCCACAGCGCGAGTCCGAAATTGCTCTCCGGCACCGGGCGACCCGTACGTGTATTTTGGAACAGCAAAGTCGAGAGCAGCGGCGCATCCAGCACGGTGACTTCCGCGTGATCCTTGTGCGCGTCGTCAGTCAAAACTTGAGTCGCGCCGTTCGGTTCGTCCAGGCGCGATTGGAACACGCGCAAGTTGTAGCGAGGAGCGACCGCGACCGGCCAGAGCTCGTCGTCCGGGCCCGAGATCAACGGCAAGCGCGTGCCCGTCGCTGGATCGACCTCGACGATATCGAAGTTGCCCGAGAAATTACTGAGGTCGACCACGTTCGCCGCATAACTCACGAGCAAGTGCTCCGACGGCAGTGGCGACGGACTGCGATACGCACCCTGCGTGCCGCCGGCCACTTTGCCGGTCGCCGTTGGATCGAAAATCGTGATCGAGTGTTGATAGAACTGCGTCGGCCAATCGATTGCAGAGATCGGCTTCGGCGGGACGTCCGTGCTCGCGACCGATTGCTGCTGCGTGAAGTCCGCGATGTTCGTGCTGGCTTGATCGATCCCGACGCTGCGATTGATGAAGGCGAGCGTGCCCGCGCCGTGCACCGCGTCGTGATCGCTGAAAATCGCGGCAAAATTCTTGTCCGCGAGCTCGACCACGTCGGTCAGTTGATCGAAACCGATCGTGTCGCGCTGGCCGAACAGCGGGTGGTAGTCACCGCCGTCTAGGTTCATGCGCCGACCGGCGAGCTGATAAAAGCCCGGCGCGCGCTTCTCGGTCACCAAGATCAAGCGACCATCGCGCATGAACGCGGGCGACAGCTCTTGATTGAGCAAGAAGGTGAGCTGTCGCACCTTCGTGCCCTCGAGGATGTACAAGTTCGAGTTCAGGCGCGAAGGATCGGCCGGCGTGCGCTGCGGGCCGCTGTAGGGGAACGCGCCGAGGTTCATGATGTTACCGCGCGTGGAAGCGAACACGATGCGACCGTCGGGCGCGAACGCGGGGTCGAAGTTGTGCACGAGCTCGCCGTTGGTCGGCACGGCGCCGCCGTCGTCGGCGACCGCTGGCGCGTCGATGTTCGGCTCGAGCGCGCACGCCGCGCCGTCATAAACGTAGACGTGAAACGGATCGGTCGCGGATTGCCGCGCCGAGAACGCAATTTTCTTGCCGTCCCACGACACGGACGGCCGGCGCGCGTCCGTCGTCGTAGCGGACAGGCCGCACAGCGCGGTCAAGTCCGTCTCTTGTCCGGTCGCCATTTCGACTTCGTTCATCGCGCTGAGCGAGGCGGAGGCGAGGATCACGTGCGCGCCGCCCGAGTAAGTTCCGTAGTCTTGCGGGCGATCCGGCAGCGGTGCTGGGGGTCGACGCACGAACGCAATGCCCGTCAGTGCAGGCGGCGTCGGGAAGCGCGCGGCTTGTTCCTTTTGGAACCACGCTTTGATTACGCAGTATGGCGCTTGCGTGTCCACATCGACGGTCGGGTCCGCGGCAGCCGCAAGCTCGGCGTCCGTGCACGTGCTCTTCTCTGCGAAGAGCGGACCGCCGCGATGAATCAAGCCGCCGAATGTCGCATCTGGCGGCAAATTCTTGCGCACGATGCGGCTCGTGTTGAAGTCCGGAGACTCGAGAGCAAGCTGTTCGAGCGTGAACGCGTAGTTCTTGCGCGTCACCGGCAAGCCGAAATGGCCGCCACTTCCGCCTTGCAGCCGGAAATCGTGGAACATCGAGGCGGAGTGGCAATTGAGCATCATGCAGCCGCGCTTCACCAGCATCGGCTGCACGCGATTGGCGAAGAACAAAAGCCCGTCGTCTTGGCCGGGCACGACGACGTCCGTCGGTCCACCTTTGAGCGTCGCCCACTGCTGGAGCGCTTGGTAGCTCGGGTCGTTCATGGTCGCGAACACCGTACCGCCTTCGTGGTACACGCCGCCCGCGCTCGGCGACAGCGCGCGGCGCAAGATCTCGCTCGTGCCCGTGTCGGCCGAGACGTAGTCGCCGAGCGCGAAGTAATTCCAGCGCGTGGCTTCGGAGGTCGAGCCGCAAGTGAGGTACAGCGAGTTCGCGGCGGCGCCGTGACAGTTGCCCGCGGCGCAACGCGAACCGATGACCGGATTTACGTTGGTCGCAAAGTCTTGGAAATCCGGCGTCGAAGGATCAGTGTTGGGATCGAACGCCGGATCGCTGCCGATGTTGTTCGTGCATGGCGTTTGCGCGAACGTGGGATCTCCCGTGGGTGCGTTGTTGACCGCATAGCCGTTGGCGATCCAAGTATCGAGCAGCGTGAAGGATGGACTCGTGAGATCGAGCAGCGAGCCGCCGACGTGGGAAATGTCGGTCGTAATCAAGGTCGGCGTGTCGCTTTGCCAAGTCGTGAGCGCGACGGGAAATGGTGGCGCCACCTTCAAGAGCAACGCAGGCAAGCCGTATGGCCCGTACCGCAAGAGCAGATCGCGGCGCTTGGTCAGCGACTCGTAGCTCGTGACGTTGAGGTTGCCGAGCGCGTTGCCGTGATCATCGGCCGCGACGTGACAGCCGGACTTGGTCGGGCTCGTCGCGCACGCTTGAACCACGACCGGACCGATCTTGCGATCGTAGTAGTTCGTGTGGTCCGAGGTTTGTTGGGTCTTGCAGGCACTGGTCGTCAGTGCGGCCAAACCCAAGAGCGAGAGGACGCTCCATGCAGGAACCCAACTCGGAAGCATTTCGCACGCGCGCATGAGACGCCCAACTCTACACCGGAACTTACGCGAGCGGATCGCGCGAGGCGCAAGCGAGCGTGATCAGAGGCGGAACGAAGAGATGTTCGCCGCGTCGCGCACGCCGGAGTCCGTGTCGTTCTGCGCCGCGCGCACCGCGGCACGTGCCTGTTGATCGGCGATCTGGCCGAGCGCCCAAACCGCGGCTTGGCGCACGCTCGCGTCCGCTTCGTTCGTAGGCGAACTGAGCGCGATCAGCCCGACCACCGAATCCGCGAGCTTCATCGTACCGAGCACCTGCGCCGTGCGGCGTCGCACCTTCGCCGAGGGATCGCTAATCAATGCGGCGATCTTGTCCACGCTCGTGAACACGTTGATGTGCGTCGCGCCATTCAGCGCGGCGAGTCGCACGTTCTCGTCCGCGTCCCCGAGTGCCGTCGCGAGCTCGCCGTTCGGACCCTGATCGTTGAGCCGAACCAGCGCCTTCGCCGCCGCCAGCCGCACCACGGGCGAGCCGTCCGTGGTGAGCGCTTGCGCGACCGGCGCAATGCCCGCACCCTCCAAGAACTCACCGAGCGCGTTTGCCGCATAGGCGCGCGCGAGCTCCGACTGAGTTTGGTCGGTCACCGTGTTGATCGTCTGCTGATACACTTCGCCTTGCCCGAACACGCCGAAGATGCGCCGGCGCAACCACCACGCGCTGATCTCGCGCGTCTTCGGATTGCCGTCGTAGAGCATCCTGCCGACGTACGGAATGCAGTCGAGGCACTCGACGCGTTCGCCGTGCTCGAGCATGGTCCAGATCGCCGTCGGAGCCGCGCTGCCCGGCGCTTTCACTAGTGACAGAATCGCATCTGGCGTGCTCACCGCTTCGAGCGAGTTCGTGCTGAGATCGGCATACACGCTCGAGCGACCGGGGTGCACGGAGTCCGGAGTGTCGTCCGCGCTCGCGACCGCGCTCAACGCCGCCAGCGACAGGACAATCGAAGCGCTCAGAAACCGACCGAATTTGCTGTTCATGGTTCTGTTCCTCACCCTTCTCAGTACTGCTGCCCGCCGGCGACCGGATCCGCGTCGACGAACGGTTTGAAGTCGGAGTTTTGCCGCGCGTAGAACTGGCCGCCCATATCGATCGAGCGGATCAACATCACGACTTCGTCGCGCGTGAGGCCAGCGACGGCGGCGTGATCGGTGCGGCTGGCGCCGTGGATGTTGGTATCGGTGAACGGTTGCCCGAGCGGCCAAGCGTAGGTCTTGCCGTCGACCGACGAGGTGACGTTGAGCTTCTCGATCAGCTTGCTGTTACGAGCATCGCTCGGGATCGCCCACTCCGGCGGCACCGTGCCGGTGACCATCGCGCCCTTCGCCATATCCATGGCCAACGCGGCCGGGTAGAACAAGGACACGTACGAAGACGGCCAAGTCGCGACCTTGCGATCGTAATACACCGTGACCTGCGTATCGCTCAGATCCATGCGCGCGATCTTGTAGTTCGCGCTCGTGCCCGCGACCGCGTTGTTCAT
>DASYCL010000189.1:0-15085 GCA_036500245.1 Polyangiaceae bacterium
TTCGCGCGCGCGCTTCTCCATGTCCCCGAGCTCGCGCCGCGATCGCTTGCGGAAATTGTCGAAGTCAGCCGCAGTGCGCAGCAACTGGTCGCGCAATTTCGCGACCTCGGCTTTGGCGGCTTCGAGCGGATCGACCGGCTCCGGCGCTGGCGCGCCTTCGGCTTGAGGATCCTGTGCGGGCGGAGCTTCGGAGCTGGTTTCGTCGGACACGGCGCGGCGAGTATAGCCACTCGCACTTTGGGCGCTACTGCCGAGAACGATCGCAAATTACTCGGCGCTTTGCGCCTCCGCTGGGGCTTCGCTGCAGGGAGCATGGCGCAGCGCCGTCAAAAGTCCGCCCGAGCTGTGCGATTCCCGGTCCGACGGCGGCGGATTCGCCGCAAACCAGCGGTCGATGCCGTCTGGCAGGACCCAGAAATGCTCGGCCGACGAGAGCGGCTGGTAACTCGGCTTCTGCAAGCGCTCTTCGCCGTAGCCGGTCGTCTCGAGCCAAAAGCACGTATCCGTGGCAGCCGGGGCAAAAAGGTGAGTCGAGCCGCTTTGCAGGTCGACCTCGGTGCGCGCGACTTCGACGTGATCGGTGGTCGTGCTGGCGCTGAGCACGTGGTGACCCACGGGCACGCGGACGAGCGCGCCGGCAGACGGACTCTCGTTGCTGGTCGCGTCGACCGAAGCGACGGGCACGCCGTCGAGCGCGACTTCGATCCGCGCCGTCCCGAGATTGATGATGCGAAGCTCGGGATGATACGCGAGGAACGCGAAGTGCGCGGCCACGAGGGCGGCGAGCGGACCCGCGCCGAGCCAAACGGAGCCGAGTGAATCACGGCGCGAGAGCGGCTCTCCGCGGCTCGCATTGAGCTCGGCCAAGCGCGCGCCGTAACGTTCCCTCGCGCACCACAGACGATTTTGCGGGAGCCACGCTACGGCGCTTCCACGCGCGCCGTGCGATGCCTCGACGCTTCCGCGTGGCATCAACAAAAATGAGAGCGGCAACAGCGCCGCGAACAACGCCGCCAGCGACAGCCCGAGCGAGCCGAGGCGCGGCGCAATCAACGGCAAGCCCGAAGCCAATACCAGCGCGAGCAAGAACGAAGCGAGGCACGCCGAGAGCACGCGCGCTGAAGCGGAGGCTTGATGTTCGGCGCAATCGTCGCAGTAACCGATCAGCACGGACGCACCGTCGCGGCGGCGCAATTCAGTGCGATGCGTCGCGGCATTGCCGCAGCACGCGCATTCCTCGGGAAAAAGCGGCGTGCCGGCGGGCAGCGCCACGCTGACGCCGCGGAGCATCGGCGGAAGAGCGAGGCCGCGCATGGCGCGAGCGTAGAGCAAATCCAAAAACTCCGCTCTTGTCTTGTGCGAAGCAGGCGGCAAGGTTAACCCGAGACGACGCGATGGCCGAACTGAACGAACCGCAGATGCAAGCCGTGCTGCACACGGAAGGGCCGCTGCTCGTGTTCGCCGGCGCCGGCAGCGGCAAGACGCGCACGATCATTTATCGCGTCGCGAATTTGCTGGCGCAGCGCGTCGCGCCGTATCGCATCTTGGCCGTCACGTTCACGAACAAGGCGGCGGGCGAGATGAAATCGCGCTTGTCGGCGCTGGCGGGCCCCGAGGTCACGCGCGATCTTTGGATTGGCACCTTTCACTCGGTGTGCGCCAAATTGCTGCGCCGCTACGCGGAAGAGGTCGGCCTCAAGCGTAACTTCGTGATTTACGACGACTCGGATCAGAAAGCCGTGCTGGTGCGCGCGATCCGCGAGCTGAATCTCTCGGATCAGGAATATCCGCCGAAGCAGATGGCGTCCCTGATCAGCCGCGAAAAACGCGAAGGGCGCGGCCCGGACGAAGTCAAAGGCGACGCGGGCTTCAACGACGCCCTGTCCGAAATCTACAAGCGTTATCAAGCCGCGCTCAGGCTCGCCAACGCCGTCGATTTCGACGACTTGCTCCTATTGATGGCGAAGATCGCCGAGAACCCACAGAGCCCAGGCGGCGAAGAGCTCCGCAATCGCTTCCTCTACGTGCTGGTCGACGAGTTCCAAGACACGAACTTGATTCAGTATCGCTTGATTCGCGCGCTCAGCGCGAAGCGGCGCAACCTGTGCGTGGTCGGGGACGACGATCAGTCGATCTATCGCTGGCGCGGCGCGGATGTGCGGTTGATTCGCAGCTTTCGCCGCGATTTCCCGGATGCGACCGTGATCAAGCTCGAGCAAAACTATCGCTCGACGGGCAACATCGTCAAGGCGGCGCTCGGCGTGATTGAGCCGGCGTACGAGCGCGAACCGAAGAAATTGTGGACTGCGCAAGAGCCTGGCGAAACCGTGCGGGTGCGGCTCGTGAAAGACGAACGTGAAGAAGCGTCGTTCGTCGTGCGCACGATCAAATCCGAGCTCGCTCGCGGTGTGCCGGCCGATCAAATGGCCGTATTTTACCGGGTGCACGCGCAGTCGCGCATGCTGGAAGAAGCGTTTCGCGCCGCCAACATGCCGTACCAAATCATTGGCGGCATGAAGTTTTTCGAGCGCGCCGAAGTCAAAGATCTGCTCGCCTATTTGCGCTTGATCTTGAACCCGATGAGCGACACCGATTTAGTGCGCGTGATCAACGTGCCCGCGCGCGGCATCGGCAACAAGACCGTCAAGCACTTGCTCGACGTCGCGTCCGAAAATTCGATCAGCGCGTACGACGCGATCGACACGGTGGTGCGCGAACAAGAGCTCGGCAGCGCGGCGCGTAAGAAGCTCGCGGCATTCAAGGTGCTGCTCGAAGGGCTACGCGAAGAAGCCAAGGAAATGTCGCCGCATACGCTCGCCGGCCGCGTACTCGAAGTCACAGGTTATCGCGAAACGCTGGAAAAAGACGACACCGCGGAGAGCGACGCCCGGCTCGGCAACTTGGAAGAAATGGTCGGCTCGATCGCCGAGTACGAAGAAGAGCTCGAGCAAAGCGGCGAAGAACAAGCACCGACGCTCGAAGGCTACCTCGAGCGCGTGTCGCTGGTCGCCGCGACGGACGCGATCGACGGCGCGGCTACGATTTCGCTCATGACCGTGCACAGCGCGAAGGGCCTCGAATTTCGCAGCGTGTTTCTCACCGGCATGGAAGAGGAAATTTTTCCGTACGCGCGCGTGAGCCACGAGGAGCCCGAAGAAATCGACGAAGAGCGCCGCCTCGCGTACGTCGCGATCACGCGCGCGCGCGAACGGCTTTACATCCTCCACGCTGCCTCGCGCACGCTATTCGGCAAAACGCGCTACTCGTCACCCAGCCGCTTCCTCCGCGATTTGCCGGAAGACACCATCACGCGCGAAGGCACGGGCTTCGCCTCGACGCCGTACGCCACGCCGTATTCGGCGCCGCGCGCGGCGTCACTCGCCGTCGGCACGCGCATGGTCGAGCGCGAAGCGGATGAAGGCGAAGTCGGCGAAGGCGTGCAAGTACGTCCGGGCTCGCGCGTGTACCACAAGCAATTCGGCGAAGGCGTGGTCGAGCGCGTCGAGTTCGGCAGTGCACCGACCGTGGTCGCCAAATTCAAAGCATACGGAACGCGCCGTATTCACGCCAAGTTCCTCGAGTATGAGTGACGCGCAGGAGCACCCCAACCAAAACCTGACTGTGTGCATCTCTTCTTTTTCACGGCGCAGCGACCGAAGGACGCGGGGCAAATGCGCGCAAACAATTGCTGACGATTCGGACAGGCGCCCGTCGCGTCGCTCGATGCGCGAGCGGCCAAACGTTGTACTCGCGCAGGCAAAAAAAAAAGACGATCTGACAAGGGCCCCAGGCCAAGGGGCACGCCGCTGGTCGCGCGAAGCTCCCGATCCGCTCAACCCGGCGTGCTGGCGGGAGCTGCGTGTGGCGCAACGGGTGTGCCGTTCAGCGCGCTCTCAATTTGAGCGGATACGGTCTCGAAGCTGGTCGGGTTTTGCACGCGCGCGCCGTTGATGAACATGGTCGGCGTGCCTTCGACCGACACGCTCTCACCCATTTTCACGTCCGAGTCGACCTCGGCCGCGAAGGTCTTGCCGTCGAGCGCCTTTTTGAACTCGGTCATGTTGAGTCCGGCTTCTTTGGCGAAACCCTCGAGGCCGTCGCGCGAAAGCTGGCCCTGATTTTGGAACAGCTTGTCGTGAAACTCCCAGAATTTGCCCTGCGCGTTCGCGGCCAGCGCGGCTTCGGCCGCGCCGCGTGCATTTTGATGCATCGGTAGCGGGAATTGGCGAAACACGAAGTGAATGCGATCGCCGTACTTTTGCCTCATCTGATCGACGACCGAAGCGGCGCGCGAGCAATACGGACACTGGAAATCCGAGAACTCGACCACGGTGACCTTGGCGTTGTCCGGCCCAAACGACGGCGCTTTGCCCTTCGCGATGTTCGCCGCGACGTCCGGGCTGAGCGGTTTGTTCGCGTCCTCCATCTTCTTCAAGTCGGCGACGATCTCGGGCAAATGTTCGAGCATCGATTTGCAGCGCGCGGCCGGAAACTGCTTGGTCTGAGTCTTGACCATGTTGCACGTTTCACTTTGCGGCCCGACTTCGCTGCACAACTTGGTCGTGAGCTCGTCGCAAGATTTGCCTTGCTCGCCGAGCTTCTTGATCGAGTACGCGAGGTCGTTCATGCCAGCTTTGCACGCGGCGGGCGAAAGGATATCCGCACTCGCCGTCAGCGCTTGGCACGTGTCGCTGTCTTTGCCGGCCTTCTCGCACAGCGCAGCCGCGTACTTTTCGCAAGGGCCGGCCTTGGCGGCGACGGCTGCCGAACCCGAAGCGGCTGGCGCGGGCGAACGTCGATGCTTCGGCTTGCTGCACCCCGCAGCAAACGCAACCGACAGCAAACCGACGGCGATCAACGCGCCAATCTGGGAGTTTTTGGATCGCAACATGACCTCTGGTCCTTTCGCTCCCGAGGTGCGTGACCCCGAGCAGGTGCGCGTCGTAGCAGCTTCACGGCGCCCCGTCACGGGCCCGCGGCCAATCGCGGATTGACTCGCGGCCGTCACCGAGAAATTGGTCAAGGATGAACAAGCGGCTCGCCATGTTGGAAAAGCTCACCGCGTCGCCCCAAGCGGACTCGTTCGCGTTTTATTGCTTGGCCATGGAATATCGCAAAGAGGGCCGAATCGATGACGCGATCGGAGCCTTCGAAACGCTGCGCAATCGAGACGCGGCTTACTTGCCCATGTATCTGATGGCAGGACAGATGCTGCGCGAAGCCGCGCGCCCGGCCGATGCCGCCACATGGTTGAAGCAAGGGATCGAGCTCGCGAGCGAAAAGCACGATGGCAAAGCGCTCGGTGAGCTCGAATCCGAACTCGCTAGCGTCGAGAGCTGACGCGCGGAGCTCGTCATGGCCGTGCTAACATCTTCGGTCATCATGAGGCGATCGGGCATGCGAGAGGCTTTGGGGATCTGTGCCGCACTGCTCGCACTTGCGTGCTCGGGCAAAAGCAGCGACTCGGGTTCGAACGGCGGCACTGGCGACCCGGGCCCGTCCCCGACGAACGTGATCACGATGCAGAACTTCGGCGCGCAGCATAGCGGCGTTGCGACTTTTTATACGACCGCGGACGGCACGGGAGCCTGCTTGTACGATAAGACTTCGGATCCAAACATCGCTGCGCTCAACATTTCGGATTGGGACGCGAGCGCGTGGTGCGGCGCGTGCGTCGACATCACCGGGCCGAGCGGCAACGTCGAACGCGTGCGCATCGTCGACGAATGTCCGGATTGCATGGCGGGTCAGCTCGATTTGCATCCCGACGCATTCGCCAAGCTCGCCCCGACCAGTGAAGGTCGCATTCCGATCACTTGGACGTTCGTCGCGTGCGACGTGACGGGCCCGGTGGCATACAAATATAAAGACGGTTCGAATCCGTATTGGACCGCGGTTCAGGTCGAAAACAGCCGCTATCCAATCTCGAAACTCGAGTCTTCGACCGACGGCACGACGTTCACGGGAGCCACGCGTGAGGACTACAACTATTTCTTGAACGACAAGGGTTTCGGCACCGGCATGGTTCAAGTGCGCATCACCGCCGAGAGCGGCGAGATGCTGACCGACACACTGCCAGCCGTGCAACCGAACCTCGTCACGAGCGGCAAAGCGCAGTTTCAGTAACTCAGCGCGACGGATTGAGCGGATTCTCGACGCCGCGTGCCGCATCCGGTCGCGACTCGGGTGCGTTGAGCACGGCTTGCACCACGCGGCGCTCGACGAAGCTGCGGCGAAACAGCGGATCGCGAATGTGTTCGAGCAGCGAACGCGCGTAGCGCGCGGCGCGCTCGCGCATTTCTTCGGCCTGCGGCGAGCGCGCGACGCGCAGCGCCTCACAACCGAGCGCGCGCGTCGGCAGTCCATACTCAGAGCCTTGCAGTGTATCGATCGCGCCCATCGCGGTCGTGGCGAGCAGAATCCCGGTGTGCTCCTCGCCCATGTCGACGCGCGCGCGCGCTTCGATCGCCATCGCGTAAAAATGAAACGCGACGTATGCCTGGGCCTCGGCGGCTTGTCGCGCATCGAACGCGAACATCACGGCGCGCGAGTGATCGCCGCGGACGCGAGCAAGCAGCGCGCGCAGGATCTTTTCGTGCACCGAGTCGAACGCGCTACCGGTGACGGCAGTGAGCGCGCCGGCGTCACCGACCAGCGTCTCGGCGCCGTCGAGATCGCCGTATTCGATCAAGATTTCCGCCATCGAGAGCAGCGTGTCGGCGCGCGAATCGCGATCGCCGTAACGTTCGTGCGCTTCGCGGGCGCGACGCAAATAGGCCAGGCCACGCTCCAAATCCCCGAGGCTCGCGTAGCATTCGCCGATCGTGCTCAGCGTTTTCGCGATCTGGAAGCGTCCGCCGATCGCCAGATCGATGCGAATCGCGTCGAGCGCGAGCGCGATGCCGTCTTCGAAGCGACCGAGCACGAGTAGCGCGTAGGCGAGCGAGTTCTTCGCGCGCGCTTCCAAGCGCCGGACGCCGGTCTGACGGAACACCGCGATTGCTTCGGCTTGCGCTTCGACGGCTTCGTGCACGCGACCGACGCGGCGAAGCAACGTGCCGCGCAGGCGCAGCGCTTCGGCGCGCAGACGCGCCGGCACGCCGCTACCCTCGGCGGTCGCGAGCGCGCGGTCGACGGCCGCGAGCGCGCCTTGCATGTCGCCGATGTCGTGCAGGATCTCGGCCATCAGCGTGCGCGCTTGCACTTCGAGCACCGGCGAGTTCGCCTGCGTCGCGACCGACTCGCCGCGTTGCGCCGAGCTCAAGGCCTTGGCCAAGCGCCCGGCGTCGAGCTCGAACTGCGCCGTGCGCAGCAGCGTGATCGCCGCCCAATCGGCGCTCTTTGCAACACGGGCGAGAGCGCGCAATTTCGTCAAATGCGAGCGGCGCTCGCGCCAGCGACCCTGATTGCGACAAATCGATTCGAGTGCCTCGTGCGCTTCGAGCAGCCGCAAATCGCCGTCGGCGCACAGCGCGATCACGCGCCGGTAACAGCGCTTGGCGAGCTGAGTTTGGTAGCTGGCGCGCGCGGCATCCGCGGCTTCGAGATAGAAGCGCGCGGCTTCGTCGCGCGCGTTACCGCGGGCCAAATGGCGCGCGACGATCGCCGCGGTGAGCCCCTTGGCGAGCGGCGTGGTCGCCAAGTGCTCGCCGAGTTTGCGGTGCATGCGCACGCGCCGCCGGCGATCGAGCGCGCGATACGCGACGTCGCGCGTGAGCGGATGACGCACGTCGATGGTGTCGACTTTGAGTTCGCACAAGCCGCGCGCGGAGAGCCGCGTCACCGCGTCCGCCGATTCCTCGCCGTTGACCGCCGCCAGATCGGCGAGCCCGAGCGGGCCACCGGCGACCGCGAGCCATTCGATCACGGCTTGCTCTTCCGGCGGCAGCTCGTTCAGACGATCCGCGATCAGCTGCTCGAGCGTCGACGGCAGGGAAAGGCTCGCGTCCCCCAAACGCTCGACTTGCACGAGCTCTTGCTGGCCTTCGCGCTCGCGAATTTCGAGCATGCCGCGCTCGAGCAGCGCATCGACCATTTCCAGCAAGAAAAATGGGTTCCCGCCGGCGCGCGGCAACAGATCCGCGCACACCTGACGCACGCCTTGGGTCACACCGAGCCGCGTTTGGAGCAGGCGCAGCTGGTGCTCGGCGCTGAGCCCTTTGAGCTCGATACGCACGAGTCCTTCGATGAACGACGAGACGCGATCCTCGGGTCGCGTCAAGAGCACGACGAGCACGCTGAGCGGCTCGGCGCGACGCAAGAACTCCAGGATCAAGTCGAGGCTCGGTCGATCACTCCATTGCAAGCCGTCGAGCGCGACGACCAACGGCGCATCGACGGCCGCGCGCGCAAAGAAGCGCCGCATGCCGAGCCCGATCAACTGTCGCGCTTCGGCGACGTCCGCATCATCGACGGTTTGACGCACGCGGCCGGTGGCGAGCTCAGCCATACGCTCGACGATTTCTGGCCCTTCGTCGTCGCCGGCGAATTCACCGAGCGCGTCCGCGATCTGATCGCGCGCTTGCTCGAAGGGCTGATCGATGCGCGTGCCGGTGAGCTCGCGCACCCACTCGCTGATCGTCGCGAATGGCACTTCGCTGAGCGCCGGCGAAGACTCCACGCGCAGGACGCGCGCATCCGGCGGCAGTTCGTTCAAGAAGGCGGCGAGCAGCGCGGTCTTGCCGATGCCCATCTCGCCATAGACGACGCGCGCCGACACTTGTCCGGGATTTTGGCCCGATCCGACGACGCCGTAGTACGCCGCGTGCAAATCGGCGAGCTCCGCGTCGCGGCCGATCAAGTCGCTCGGCGCGAGCGACATCTCTTCCAATTTTTCTTGGCGCGTGTGCGGGCGGAGCAGCGCATAGATGCGCATGTCCTGCGGCAGGTTGAGCGCCTCTGCGTCGTCGATCTTGATCGTCGGCGCGTCGCCCCAGACGAAGTCGCGCCGAACCAGGCGATACAAACCACCCGCCACCCAGCTCACACCCGGCGGCGCGCGATCGCCGAGCAAGTCGGCGAGGTAGGTCGCGGGCTCCTGCAGCTCGTGCTGAATCAAGTGCCCCTGGCGATCGCGTTCGCCGGTCGCGATGCCACGCACGATGCCGACGCTCGCCGAAAGCGTGACCGGCAGATCTTCGGATGCGCCGCGGATCACTTCGTGCACGTCGATCGCGAGCCAGACTGCATCGAGCGGAGCGCGCGACGGATTGGCCATCAAACCGACGAGCGCGCGCGCTGCGGTACCGAGCAGCTCCGGCTCGCCCGGCAACTGCGCCGGCGCTTCCCACGCGAAGCGCGCGCCGCGACGAAACGCCACTTCGCCGAGCGTGGCTTTGAGTTGATCGAGCACGCGCGCGGCTTGCTGGCGCCCGACGCTGACCGCGAGCTGATCGAAGCCGTGCAAGCGTAGCGTCACCACGGCCACGTGACGCACTTCGCGCCCGACCCGGCCACGCTGCGCGCCGACGATGCGACCGGGGCCTGTGCTCTCGTCGTTGCTCGCGCCCGCAGCGGTGCCGACGACATGCGCGACCGAAGACAAGTCATCGAGCGCTTCGCTGCCTTGCGGTGCTTCGCTCGCGCCGTCCGAACCGGGCTGCGCGCCGGGCGAAGTGTGCTCGCGCGTGACGAGCTCCGCGATCGTCGTCTCGAGCACGTGCGAGTCGACGAGTTGTTGCTTTTGAAATAGCGCGCGGCTCACCGCCGCCGCCATGTCGCGCGCGGTTTGAAAACGCTCGTCGGGATTCTTCGCCAGCGCGCGCATCACGATCTCTTCGAGCTCGCTCGGCAGCTCGCGCACGTACGTGCTCGGCGGTTCGACTTGACCCCCACGCACGGCTTCGAGCAGCTCCTGCCCCTCGGCCGCGCCGTGTAAAGGACGCGCGGTGAGGAGCTCGTGAAAAACTACGCCAAGAGAGTAAATATCCGTGCGTCGCGAGACGCGCTCGGCGCGGGCTTGCTCAGGCGACATGTACGCCGTCTTGCCCTTGAGCACGCCTGGCTCTTCGCGGAATAGGTTCGCCGATGCGATGCCGAAATCAGCGATTTTTACGGCACCGTCGAAGCTCATCAAGATGTTCTGCGGCGACACGTCGCGGTGCACGATGTCGATCGGTTTGCCCGCTTCGTCTTTGCGCTCGTGCGCGTAGTGCAGGCCCTTCGCGACTTCGGCAATGATGTAAGCCGACACGTACGGCGGAATGCGTTGTCCCTTGGCCTGCGCCGAGCGCATCAGCTTGCGCAGATCCGGGCCTTCGACGTACTCCATACTGAGGAGCTGGCCCTCTTCGCCGTAGTCCTGAAAATCGTAGACTTGGACGATGTTCGGATGATTGAGGCGCGTCGCGAGCTGCGCCTCTTCCGCGAACATGGTGCGGAAGCGACGCGATGAGCCGTAGGCCGGCAAAATCCGCTTCAGCACGAGCAGCTTGAAAGTGCCTTCGGCGCCGCGTTTTTTCGCCAGAAACACTTCGGCCATGCCGCCGGCTCCGAGCCTGCGAATGATTTCGAAGTCGGCGAGGCGCTTGGGCGGAGGACGAACTGGGGCGTCGGTCATGTCACCCGTTCTTCGCGCACGAAGCTAGCTGAGAATTGGCTCGAGCCAAATCGCTCGATACGTTACCGCGTTCAGATGCTCGCGTGTTAACGTCGCGCAAAGGCACACAAAGCCGCGGAGAAACGCATGCGATTCAGCCTCCGACTCGGACTCATCTTGGTTCTATTGAGCGGGCATGCTCTGGCCGCAAAAGGCAAAAAGACCGACGACCAGAAGCCTTCCGGCGCCACGATGGACACGAACGATCCCGCCGACAAAGAGACCAGCGACCACGGTCCCTTCGCGCCGGCACACAAAACCCCCGAAGAAGGCGCGACCCCAAGCGAAGGTGAAGGCGACAAGGGCGAAGGCGAAGCCGAGGCCAAGCCCAAGAAAACCGAGGCGGAGGCCGCGCCCGTCGAAGAAGTCAAACGCCGGCCGCGCGACAAGATCGTCGTCTACGCCAACGTGGTGATTGGGTTCGGCACGGTGCCGGAGCCCGGACCCCCGCTCAAGAACGATGCGAACAAGGGCACCGGCGCGACGTTCATGGTCGGAGGCCGCTACGACGTGAGTCCCACTTTTAGCTTGGGCTTACGCGTCCCGTGGACCACGGCAAACATCCGTCAGGGCGACGGTACCGACGCCGCGTCGCAAGCGCTCGGCGCCCCGGAGTTGATGGGCGAATATCGCGTCGCGCTCAGTCCTCGCACACTCTTGCCGATCGACTTCGGGCTCGGCATTCCGATCGCACAAGGCAACTACGACACGATCGGCGGCCAGCCGCAGCTGCGCCAAGCGATCGTCAACGATTTTGCCGACGCGGCCTCGGGCTATCGGGACGGCGAACTGTTCGGACCGAAACGCTTGCCGATCGTGTTCGGCGTCGGCATCGACTACCAAGGCAAGGCGCTTAGCTTGCACGCAGCGACCAAGTTCGTCGCCGGCATCAAAACCGGTGGCACGCTCGACTACAGCGGCGAGCCGTTCGGCGCGGATCCCACGGAAGGCAGCTACCAGCTGAAGTCGGTCATGTTCCGCAACGTGACTTCCGCCGGCATCGGCTATCAGGTGATCGACAAACCGGCGCTCACCGTCGCGCTCGACTCCTGGGTCGTGACGAACGCCGTGAACAACGTCGCGTTCAACTCGAACGACAACGTAACCAACCCGTCTCCCGTCCAAGTGGTGTTCGAGCCTCGTCTTGGCGCGCGCTTCGGCAAAATCTCGCCTAGCGTCGGCTACATTTTCCCGATCGGCGGTCGCCTGGCCGATAACCACATTTCAGGCCTAGAACTGCACTGTGACATCGGGTTCTGACGCGGAGCCGTAAAAGGTCGAGCGCTCGTGCAACGCCGCCTCTGCGGTATAACTGCGAGCGATGCAAGGGTTCGTACCGTGTCGCCCCATTCGGTTTGGTGCTGAGCTCGCGCTCGCTTTGGTTGTCTGCCTCGGCAGCGCAGGCTGCGCCGGTCACACAGCGCGGGCCAACTCGCCGAACGTTGCGCTGAACGCGGCTGGGCCCATCACCCCGGTGGATGACGACGCATTCGCGAGCGCCGCCTATCGCGTGCTCGTGACCGGCGACGGAACCGCGCAGCGCGCCGATCTGCTCGCCGGCGTGGTCAATCGTCAGCTGCAACGCGCCAAGGCGCGCTTCGACGCGAATCAGCGCGATGCCGGACTTGCGGCGCTCACTGGCGCGCTCTACCTGATGCGCGCCGGCGAATTTCGCAACGCCGCACTCGACGGCGCGAACGCCGCGCTGAGCGACGGCGCAACCGAAGTCGCGCGCCTCGGCCAGGAAGGCTACGCGCTCACGCTCTACGGCATGCTACGGGACAAGCTTTCGCCCGGAGCCGAGCGCACGGAAGTCGAAGCTCACCTGCAAGCGATGGCACGTTTTTCCCAAGCCACCCACGGCGCGGGCCCGATGCAGATCGCCGCCTCCGACATGCACACCGCGATGCAAGAGTCGTTGCTCGATTCCCGGCCAAATGCGCTCAATACCGCGAGCGAACGCACGGTCGCGTGGCTCAAACGCGCGCTCGAATCGAACGTGGCAGATTCGCCGATCAAGTCGAGCGCGGATCGCGACGAAGCTTTCGAGGCCTATCGCGCGCTGCGCGGCGGCGGCTACACCATGGTCGCATTGTACTTGCGCCACGGGGACGCCCGCTCTGCGCTCAGCGCGGCCGATCACGCCGATCTCGGTCGTATCATCGCACCCGAGCTGCGCGATCGTTTGGAGCGCGCGGCCGATGGCAGTGACGCGGACGCATGGGCCGACCTCTATCGCTTCTTTGATTCGGCGTCACACGCGGCCGATGCTCAAGAGATCGTGGATCACGATTTGATGGAAGCCGCGACTTGGGGCTCGGCGGTCGAGCTGTTCCGCGCCGAGCCGAGCTCGATGCGCGGCGCAGTGCCGCTCGCCGCGCAACTGGTGTCGCGCGGGATGGCGGAAGTCGCGCCGCTCGTGCTCGCGCCGGCACTCGCGAAAGAAGGCTCTCCAGAGAATCTCAGCTTCTCGCTCGGCATGATCGGCAAAGCGCTCGTCTCCGAAGACGAGCTGGATCAGCTGCCGAGCGCGCGGCGCACGTTTCAAAATGCAGCACCGATTCTGGTTCAAGCCGAAAACAAGGCGAATCTCGGTCGGGTCGCACCGAGCAGCGCGCGCATCCGCTATGTGATGGGCGCGCTCGAGACGCGTCACGGTGAGCTCGAACGCGCATTGCCGCTGGTGCAAGCCGCGGTCAAAGCCGAGCCGACACTGGAAGAGCTGATGACGCTCGGTGCGATCGAACGGCAGCAGAACAAGGCTGCGGCGCTCTCCACTTTGGGTCAAGCCGTGGAGCTTGCCAAAGCGCAAGCCGACCCGCTCGCCGAGACCGACGCGTTGAACATGAAGTTCGAGGTCTACCGCGACAAAGGCGACACCGAGCAAGCGACGCAGACGCTCAACGCCGCGCTCTCGCGCGCGCTTGACGCGCAGAAGACCGCGCGTCAAGGCGGCCCGGCACAAGCGCGTTCCGAGCGCTTGCTCGCGCGCATCCTCGAGCACTATAGCGATCAGCGCGCGACGCGACGCGCCACCGAGCGCGCCTACGAAGCATCCAGCTCGGACTTGAATCAGCTCACCGCGACCGTGCTGGATGCAGCACGACGCGCGCTCACGCACGCCGATCTCGGCGCCGCGCGACGCGCCGTGCAACGCGCGGTCGCCGCCGGCCTCGGCAGTGACGACTTGATCTACGTCGCGCTGTGGCTACAGCTCGTGGAGAAAAAGCTGAACGTCCCGAGCGACGGCACGGTCGAAGAAGCCTACGCCGAGATCGACGACAACTCGGGTTGGCCCGCGAAACTCCGGGCTTGGGCGCGCGGTAAATTCACGGATCAGGAGCTCGAGAATGCCGCGCGCAGCACGGGCGAGCGCACGGAGGCCGCGTTTTATGTGGCGATGTCCAAACTCGAAGGCGGCGCGGACAGTTCGAAAGAGCTCGAACGCGTCGCGCAGAGCCCCGCGATCGACCTGGTCGAAGTGACGATCGCGCGCGATCTCTTGGCGCTGCGCGCGAAACCCGCGCCGGACTACAAGTTGCCCGCGAACCTCGCGCTGCCCTGAGCGCGTTCAGGTCTGCGGCTTACGGCCGAGCAGCTTCTCGGCCAAGTGATCGCCGAGCTCGAGCGCCATCAGGCGTTCGACCGCGGCTTCTTTCTCTTCGCGTTCGCCGGGATCGTATTGAAACTCGATGCCCATGCCACTCGGGTTCGCTTTGGTGGCTTCCTCGGCGGGCGTCGTCCAAATCACTTTGCCGCGCAGCCGCACCGGCTCGGCCATGTTGGGCACGCCGAGCGCGAACACGAACTCGGTGCCGATCGGCAGCGGCTTGTCGGTGCCGATGAAGGTGCCGCCGCGGGAAATGTTCTTGGTGTAGTCGGCGAAGAAGGTGTTCAACCGCTTGTATTCGACCTTGAGCTCGATCGGCGCCCGAAAGGCATAACGCCGGTCCTCATCGTCGTGTGAGCTCATTATTTCCGAGGCTAGTATTGTGGCGGTCTCCGGGGAAGAGGCGAGCGAACGCAGGAAAACCCTCGGCGAAAATGCTACGACCTCGCAGTGCGCGACCCCTATGAGGTGCTCGGCGTGAACCGCCAGGCATCGGAAGCAGAGATCAAAGCGGCGTTTCGGCGCCTCGCCGCGATCCATCACCCGGACAAGAACCCGGACGATCCGGAAGCGAGCACGCGCTTCAAGGAAGCGAACCTGGCGCATCAAATCTTGAGCGATCCGGACAAACGCGCGGCCTTCGATCGCTACGGCGAAGCTGCGTTTCGTCCGGGCGGCGGCCCCGCCGGCATCGACTTCAGCGATCTGGCAGGCTTCGAAGATTTATTTGGGGATCTACTCGGCGCGTTCGGCATTCGCACGGGCGAGCGCGGCGATATTCGCAAGAACCTCGAGCTGAGCTTCGAAGAAGCCGCGCTCGGCTGCGAGCGCGAAGTAACCTACGAGCGGCTCGACACCTGCGAGACGTGCTCGGGTAG
>DASYCL010000190.1:0-3139 GCA_036500245.1 Polyangiaceae bacterium
CTACGGCACGAGCAACGAGGGCTTCGAAGGCATCAGTTACCGTCGCGTTGCGCAATCTTGGAGTCGGGCGCCGCTCAGCGATGGAGCTCTGCAGCAACTCAGCATGATCTTCACCATCGAGCGCAGGGCTGGCTGAGACCAACTCGGTGAGCACCAAGCCGAGTGAATGTACGTCTGTCCACGGTCCCGTGGACCCGAAGCGCTTCGAGAAGAACTGCTCTGGAGCTCCGTAGCTCGGCGTAAACGCCCTAAACCCGGTAGAGCTCTTGGTTGCAAGCTGCGTGGCAAGCTCGCCTTCTTGCATCGCTTTGGCGATGCCGAAGTCGAGGACTTCCATGCGAACGCCTTCCTGCCCGCGCGCTAGGAACAGGTTTGCTGGCTTGATGTCGCAGTGTACGATGCTCATTTGGTGAGCCATCGCAATCGCCGATACTGCCGGTCGCAGGAGGGCGATGGCATCCGCCTCGCTCATGGGTGCGCTGGCGCGACGGCGTCGTTCGCTGAACTGCTCAAGATCTTCGCCCGACAACCACTCCAGCACCAAGTAAGGGACGTCGCCTCGCGCAGAAGAAGCTACGCCAAAGTGATAGGCACGCACGATATTCGGGTGCTCGGCGAGTCGCGCCAGCATTCTCGCCTCAGTCCGGAAGCGCTCAAAGAAGAGCGACCGAGCTTCGCTCGTGAAGTGGCTCGGAACCTTCAGGCACTTGATGGCGATCGGGATGTCGAAGTGAATGTGGTGACCGCGATAGACCAACGCGAATCCACCTTCACCGATGACATCCTCAACCCGAAAAGCCCCATCCAACACGAGCCCCTGAAGCCCGAATACGTCCGCGGTCATTTCCAATGATAGTAACCGGGAAGCGCGCTCTAGAAAACTCGACCCGGCGCAGATAGGCACGGCCGGCGCGCACGAGCTTTTTGGCGCTCGTCATTGTGCTACTAGAGTGGCATCGCGCTCATGAAGAGAGCCATCGTCCTCCTGCACGCCGAGTTCGAAGGCCCTGCGCGGCTCGCCCCGCTGCTCATCGAACACGGCTACGAGCTCGACGTGCGCGCACTGCACCGCGGCGCCGAGGTTCCGCACGCGCTCGCGCCCGGCGAGCTCTTGGTCGTGATGGGCGGACCGATGGGCGTCGCGGATCTGGAGCGCGCCGAGTTTCCGTTTCTGCGTCGCGAGTTCGAGCTGCTCGGTCGCTGTGTCGCGGAAGGTTCGGGCGTGATTGGCATCTGTCTCGGCGCGCAGTTGTTAGCGCACGCCGCGGGCGCCGCTGCGTATCCCATGCGCGACGAGACAGGAGCGCGCGTGTACGAAGTCGGCTGGGCGCCGCTCGATTTTTGTCTGCAGGCGGACGAGCGCGTACTGACCGGAATGCCCGCGCAAGCTCCCATGCTCCACTGGCACGGCGACACCTACGATCTGCCCGCCGGCGCGCAGCTGCTCGCTTCGACACCGGTCTGCCAAAACCAAGCGTTTCACCTGAATCACCGCCAATTCGGCCTGCAATTCCACTGCGAGGTCGGCGCGGACGAGGTCGCCACGTTCTTGCGAGAGGATCCGGCATTCGTGCGCACCGCAAACGGGCCCGACGGCGCGGAGCGGCTGCGTCGAGACACGTCTCTCCATATCGACGGCTTGCGCGCGATCGGCGAGCGGCTGCTCGGCAATATCCTGGGCGCTCTCGAGGAGCGCTGACTCGGACGCATCGAGCGCGTTGTCGAGCTGACAATGCTCATCGGAGCGCTGACGACGCGTCTGCCAATCTGGCAGGGTGGATGGGACTCGTTCGAGCGCGACCTCGCATTTCCGCGCGCAGCAGCGAGGGCACGGCGGTTGCTTTAGCAGCCGCATGTCCGATCTCCCTCTGCACCTGTATCCCACCCAATCCATCCCACGCATACGCCGGCACCGCCGCGCGCGCGGCGTCACGCTGATCGAAGTTCTGATCGTAGTCGCGATCCTGGCCATGGTCTCGGCCGGCGTCGGCATCAGCGCGTATCGCTACCACCTCGAGGCCCAACTGCGCATGGCCAGAACGAATGCCCGAGACTTGCGCAACACCGTCAAGGCTTGGTGGCTCACGCACGATTCGACGAGCTGCCCGAGCGTCGCGCAGCTGGTCAGGGACGGCGCGCTCGACAAAGACTCGCCGCCGAAAGACCCTTGGGGCGGCGACTGGGCCATCGAATGCGCGGAGGACGACGTCACGATCAGCTCCAAGGGTCGCGACCGACGCGCGGGCACCGAGGACGACATTCGCGTTCCGCCCGCATGAAATAGGCTTGTCGTGCGTCAGCTTGGACCTTAGGGATCCGAGCATGCCGTCCGAGGCGCGCTCGTTCCTGACCGCACGCTGGGTTCACCTGGTGATGGCGAACTACGAAGTCGAGCCGAGCGTGCTGAGACCACTCGTGCCCAAGGGAACGACGTTGGATTTTTGGTCGGGGCGTTGCTTCGTGAGCGTCGTCGGTTTCCAATTCTTGGATACGCGCGTGCTGGGCGTCGCGGTGCCCTTTCATCGCAACTTCGACGAAGTCAACCTGCGCTTCTACGTGCAACGGACCACGAGCCACGAGCTCCGTCGCGGCGTCGTGTTCGTGAAGGAAGTCGTACCGCGCCGAGCGATCGCCGCGATCGCGAACACGCTGTACAACGAAAAATACGTCGCGCTGCCGATGTCGCACGACGATCGGCTAGAGGCACCCGAGCGCACGATCCGTTATGGCTGGCAGCATGGCGCCACGACTTGCCACCTGGCTTGCACGCTCGACGGGCCCAAATATTTGCCCGACGACAACACCGCAGAGTCCTTCATCAGCGAGCACTATTGGGGCTACACCGCGCAGCGCGACGGTTCGACGCTGGAGTATCGCGTCGAACACCCGCGCTGGCACGTGTGGCAAACGAAAGACGCCGAGCTCGTGTGCGACGTGGCCCCGCAATACGGCGCCGAATTCGCGCCGTTCCTCGTGCAGCAGCCCGCGTCGTGTTTCGTCGCCGACGGCTCTGCGGTCACGGTGCGGCGCGGCGTGTCTCTGTAGGGGCAGGCCATGCTGATCGCGACGGCGGCCGTCGATGACCGGCGTAATTCGACGGCTCGGCGCGCCTACTGACCGGCTGAGCCGTAGCGAACTG
>DASYCL010000191.1:0-1721 GCA_036500245.1 Polyangiaceae bacterium
CACCACTCACACCACTCACACCACTCACACCACTCACACCACTCACGCCGAGCGCAACGTGAGCTCTGTGATCTCCGCCGGCGCACCGAGACGCATCGGCGGACCCCAGTAGCCAGTGCCGCTGCTCACATAAATGAACGAGCGTCCGAACTGCGCGAGCCCAGCGACGACGGGTTGCTGCAAACGCACCAAGTACGTCCAAGGCCAAATTTGCCCGCCGTGCGTGTGCCCGGAGAGCTGCAAGCCCACCCCGCGATCTTTCGCTTCCAAGATCGTTTTCGGCTGATGGGCGAGCAGCACGAGTTCGCGCTCGGGATCGCGGCCGCTCAACGCTTTTTCCAGATCTTCGCCGTGGCCGCCACCGAAACGACGACCGGAGTGATCGTCCGTGCCGGCCAAATCGAAGCTCGCTTCGGCATTGCCGATCGAGACGCGTTCGTTACGCAGCACGCGGATGCCGAGCCGGCGGAGCTCGGCGCACCACGCTTCGGCGCCTGAGTAATACTCGTGATTGCCGGTCACGAAGTAGACGCCATATTTCGCCTTCAAGTTCGCGAGCGGAGCGACGTGCTCCGCCAAATCTTCGACCGTGCCGTCGACTAGATCTCCGGTAATCGCGATCACGTCCGGATTGAGCGCATTGGTTTGTGCCACGATGGTCTCGATGAATTGCTTGTGAATCGTCGGACCGACGTGCACATCCGAGAGCTGCACGATGCGCGTGCCGCTGAGCGCCTTCGGCAAACGCGACAGTGTTACGTCCACGTGACGAAGCTTCACGCGCCCGAGCGCGCTCTGAATCGACCACAGCCCAAGCGAAGCGCCGACTAGCGCGGCAGCTCCAGCAACGAGCCGCGCCGCGGCCTTCCGGCGACTCGGGTCGAGTGGGGCCGCGTCGCCCAGCGAGCGCGCGACTTCCCACGCCCCCCGCGCGACGTCCGCGACGCTCAGGGCGAGCACCAGAAACAAAAGCAAACCAAGCCAGACCATCGCCAGCCAAACCAGCGGCTCGGTGACCGCTGCAAAACTGCTGCGGCGCAGAAACAGCGTGCCCGGAATCGCGACGAACAGGAAAATCAGGCAATAAGTGAGGGCGTGTGTGGCGGCGGGCGGCAGCGCGGGGTCGCGCACCAATCGCGACCAGACGTAGTAGTGCGCGCCGCCGACCAGCGAGACCATGATCGCGAAGAACAGCACAAAGGTCAGGGCTCGAGTCATTTTCTCGACATTTATGGGGGCATTTTGCGTTCTTGCCAAGCGGCCCAAATTCGCAGTGCTGAGGGTTGAAGAAGCGGCGCGCTCGGCCTACGTATTCGCTCTGGTCGCGCCCGGAGCACGCTGCCGCCCGCGCACCCCACCCATTCGAGACATCAGGAGCCATCGTGGACAGCTACAGGCCGGAATCAGACAGGGATCCCGTCGAGACGCGGGAATGGATTGATTCGCTCAAATCCGTGGTCGATCACGAAGGTCGCGAGCGCGCGCGCTTCTTGCTGGAACGCACGATCGAAGACGGCCGGCGCCAAGGCGTCGCGCCCGTGCTGCCGCTCAACACGGACTACGTAAACACCATCCGCGTCGAAGAGCAGCCGAAGTTCCCGGGTGACAAGGAGCTCGAGAGCCGCATCAGCCGCATCATCCGCTGGAACGCGGCGGTGATGGTGAACCGTGCCAACAAGAAGTACGACGGCATCGGCGGCCACATCTCGACCTACGCCTCG
>DASYCL010000192.1:0-1654 GCA_036500245.1 Polyangiaceae bacterium
TGTGCATGTGTGCATCGCCGAACTCGGCACCAGCTGCCCGACGCCGGGCGCACTCGAAGCAATGAATGCGAACCGCGCCCACCAGCTCGTCGCTACGGTGCTCCCCGGCTCGCTGCCGTGCGCGGGCTGCCATCCGAACAACAAACCGCGCTCCAGCGCGTTCGGCACGACGACCGGCTTCGCTTTCGCAGACGACTACGCCGCCAATCGGATCAAGACCACGCTACTGGCCGCCTTGAAGCCGTGAAGCGCAAGAGAGCGCTCCGCGTGGGGCGCAGTTCTATAAGCGCGCCGCGCTCTTCGCTGCATTATTTCCCGCGCTCGCATGAGCGTGGTGAAATGGCCGCGAGTCTCCGAAATGCCAAACCGCCCCCGAGCTCTGACTTCTGCCCTGGCCGTGGGCACCACGTTGGCTTGTTGCTTCGCGACCACGCGCGCTTCGGCGCAATTCTCGCCGACGCAGGAATTTCAAACCGGGTTTTCGCTGCTCCGCTTCGAGCCGGCGAAGGCCGGCGATCGCTTTTTTGCGGTGCCGGACGCTTCGATTCCGGGCAACACGAGCTCGCGTTTTCGCGCGATGGTGCTCGGGGATTTCGTGCTCTCGCCGATTTTATCGCGCACGAACAATGTGAACGGGCAAACCGTCGATGTGATTTCGAAGCAGGTTTTGACGAACATCGACCTGGGTTATTTCCCGAGTGACGATTTCTATTTTGGGCTCGATTTGCCACTCGCGCTCGCCCAAAGCGGCGACAGCCCCACGACGCCGTCCGGCGTAGCGCTCGGCGACACGCGGCTGAGCGCGCGTTACGGCTTGGTCGGCTCCGAGAACGCGGGGTTCTCGTTCGGTCCGGCACTCGACGTTTGGGTGCCGACTGGCAGCCAAGACAAACTCACCGGCGACGGCAAACTGCGCGCCGAGCCGATGCTCGCCATGAGCGGGCGCGAAGACATCTTCGTGTGGTCGAGTCAGGTCGGTTATCAATTCCGAAGGCAACTCGATCTGACCTCGATCGAGATTGGCAATAGTCTGACGTTCGGCGCCGCAGCAGGCCTCTTGCTCTTCAACGACGTGCTGCAAGTCGGGCCCGAGATTTACGGCGCTGCGCTGACCGCGCCGCACCACGGGAGCGCCTTCGCTTCGCGCAACACGATGCTCGAAACGTTGTTCGGCGCCAAAGTGCACGCGGGCGATTTCGTGTTCGGCGCTTCGGCGGGTCCGGGCTTGTCGAGCGCGCCAGGCACGGGACCGCGCGTGCTCTTGTCGCTGGCGTTCGCGCCGCAAGCACCGTACCAGCGCGAAGCTGCGCCGCCACCCGCTGAACCCCAAAAGAAAGCGGAACCAGCGCCCGAAGCAAAACCGGAACCCGAGCCCGAAGCGAAGCCGGAGCCTCCGCCCGCGCCCAAAGACTCGGACGGCGACGGCATCGCCGACGCGGACGACGCTTGCCCCACCCAGAAGGGTGATGCTTCCGACGACAAGACGAAGAACGGCTGTCCGCCGCCCGCGGCTCCCGCGCCCGGCGAAGAAGACACCGACGGCGACGGCATTCCGGACAACGAAGATGCGTGCAAGCGCGTGAAGGGCGTCGCATCCGACACACCGAAGTTGAACGGCTGTCCGCCGCCTCCGCCGCCGAAAGACACGGACGGT
>DASYCL010000193.1:0-8838 GCA_036500245.1 Polyangiaceae bacterium
CGTGACGATCCGGTAGAGCCAGGTGAAGAAGGTAGATCCGCCGTGGAAGGAATCGAGCCCGCGATAAACGCGGAGAAAAGCCTCCTGCACGACCTCGCGCGCGTCCTGCTCGTCCCGCAAAAGACCGAGCGCGATCGCAAAAGCCCGCCGCTGATGCCGTTGCACCAGCTTCTTGAAGGCGGCTTTGTCGCCTTGTTGCGCGCTTTCGATGAGGACACGATCTTGCTCCGCTTCGAGCTCTCGGCTCCTCCTATTGGACGCCACGACCTGCGGACTATTCACACCTCTCAGCTCATGACGCGATTCCACGCCAATTCCGGGGTCCGAAGGCATCGGCCCAGAATTCGCGGAAGAAAGCGCAGCGCCGCGCGCCGGTGACGCCATCACGCCCCAGTGTACGTCCCCGCGGACGCTCTCATTCCCGAATCAGCCTGCGCCGACCTGCTGCGGGTGTGGTTCATGGGCTTCGGCTTCAGTCAAAAACGGAAAAATACAGTGGAACTACGGCTCCTCTTCGGGAGCGGTGGGTGGTTGCTCGGTGAGCTCGTCGAGCGTGAGCTTGAGATCGAAGGTCCGACTGCCGCGTTCGACTCGCAGTGTCGCCACTTTGCCCACACCCGCCAAGCTTGCCACCCAACGTAGACGCTCCGGACCGGGAAGTGGCTCACCGTCAAACGCCACGATCACGTCGTCAACTTGGAGGCCGGCGCGATCCGAGGGGCCGCCCGGCCGCACGACGCGCACGAGCGCGCCGTCCTCGCTCGGGAGCTTCAGCCGCTCCATGTCCCCGGGCAGCACCGAGGACACACTTGCTCCAATCGCGCTGCGCTTGATGTGCCCGTCCTTGAGCACACGCGGCAAGAGCTCCTTGACCATGTTGATCGGGATCGCAAAGCCGATGCTGTTGGCCTCGCGGCGAATCGCCGTATTGATGCCGACCACGTTGCCCGCCATGTCGAGCAGCGGGCCGCCGGAGTTGCCAGGGTTGATGCTCGCGTCGGTCTGCAGAAAGTCGTAGTAGCCGGATTCGTCGAGGCCTTTTACGTCCGCGAGCGTGCGGCCCTTGGCCGACAAAATACCGGCCGACACCGTGTGCGACAGCGCGAACGGGTTGCCGATCGCGACGACCCAATCCCCGACGCGAAGCGCATCCGAATCCCCGAGTGGCAAATACGGCAGGCCCTTTTCTTCGACGCGCAAGATGGCGATGTCCGTGCGTGGATCGCGACCGACGACCGTCGCTTTCTCTTCGTGCTTGCGGCCGAAGATCACGTAGATTTCGCTCGCCTCTTCGATCACGTGATTGTTCGTGATAATGAGCCCGTTCGGGTCGTACACGAAGGCCGTGCCGACGCCTTCGCCGATCACGTGACGGCGACCGGACAGCCCAGTGCGCTCTTGCAGTGTCTTCACGAAGACGACCGCAGGGTCGGCTTTGGCGGCGAGATCGGCGAAGCTTTGCGGCGCGCGCGCGCCGGGCAACGCCGCGGGCAGCGGTGGAGTCGTGACCAGCGCGGTCGGTGCGAGCGGAACCGGGACGGCGCCCGACGGCAGCGCTCCCGCTCCCGCGCCGGTTGGGTGTTTGCACGCGACGCTCGCGACGCACCAGGCAAACCCCAACCAAAAAATGCGCGACATCTTCAACGCTTCAAAGTTCGAGCCGATGATCCTCGGTGTCACTTTCGGCTGCGCGAAACCTCGACGTAGCGCACCCGGAGCTCATCGAGCTCCTGCGTGAGCACTTGCTCTTCGGCTCCGCTCAGATTTCCGTGCGTCTTTTCTTGGATCAAACCAAGCAGATCGATCGAGTGGCGAGCCATCGGCAGATCGACTTCGCTCTTGCCCGTGGTGGGATCAGGAGCGTCGCCCAGGTGGAGCCGCGCTGAGTGACTCAGCGAGAGCACGAAGGTCGTCAAATCCACCGCAGGCAAATCGTCCGGCGCAGAAGCCGAACGCGAGTCGGATCCGCCGGGGCCGGAGCTCACGTCTCGCTCCCCCAACCCTCGTCGTCTGGATCGGCTTTCGGCACGGGCGCGGGCGCGGGTTCGGGTGCGGGTTCGACCGTGGCGCCGTTCGGCTTCTCGGCTTCCGCTTTCGGTGCGGCGGCCTTCGCCTTGGCTTCGCCTTCTTCGTCTTCTTCTTCGTCGACGTCGTCGAGATCGTCGTCCTCGTCGTCGTCGATGCCGTTCAATTCATTTTCGAGCGAACGCACGAGCGGCACCTGGGCGATCGGGCGCGGCGCGACGCGCGGCATCACGCGCGCTTCGCGCTCGGATTCTTTGACCAGCGCGGGCTGCTTCAGTTCGACCTCGATCACTTGATCGGTCACATCTGCCAGCGCATCGACGTGCTTGGTCAGCTCGTCTTCGGTGAGCACACCTCGGCGCTGCATTCGCTCGCGCACGCGCACGTCGTACTTGAAGTTCTCGGGAATCGGCATTGAGCTCTCCGTCTCGTCTCTGTTCTTCGCCCGGGCTTCGGGCTCCGAAGAAATGTCACGTCCTCGGCCGGTCGGCCACGACGTTTGGGCGCCCTTTCCTAGCTCCGGGTGGGCCCCCGAAGCAAGCGCTCCGGCGTGATCAGCGCCTCGGGCTCGACTTCCTGCGTAGCGAGCCGCTTTTCCGCCTCCTCCAATTCCGCCTCGGTCGCAGGCCGGACCTCGCGCGCCTCGACTTCGAAGCGCAGCACTTGGCCGGCGAGCGGATGGTTACCGTCGACCAAGACGGCCTCGTCCGTCACGTCCAAGACCTGGAGCAACACCAGCCGACCGTCTTCGTCTTCGGCCTCGTAGGCATCTCCGGCTGCCACGTCAGCGGGAAACTCGGCGCGCTCGACTTCGACTTGCGCCTCCGGATTGCGCACGCCGAACGCTTGCTCCGGCCTCAGCATCACCGTGCGCGACGCGCCTTCCGACAAACCGTCGAGCTTTTCCTCGAGCGCGGGAAACAAAACGCCGAACCCGATCAAACACGAAATCTCGTCGCCACCCGTCTCGACCGCCTCGCCCTCCGCGTCGAACACGCGATAACCGAGCCGCGCCCACATTCCCGGACCGAGTTGATACGCCGAAGTCGCCATTTAAAAATCGAAGCGCGGACCTAGCACGAGTTTGGTTGGGGTGGCAGCGCGGGAACGGGCGCGCTTCATATCCAACGTCGAAAGAAGGCAGCCGAGCGCGCCGCTTCACGCCTCCGCAGCCGCGCCTGCCTGTCGCGGAAAAGGCGCCCCGCTATGCCGGCAGCTCGGCCACGATCTTCCCCGCGATCGCGCTCGCCGCGACCACGCGCGGGCTCGCCAGATACACGCGCCCCGGTCCGCTACGCCCGGGAAAATTCCGATTCACCGCGCTGATCGTCACTTCTGTCTCGGAAGTCGACGTGCCCGGCCCCGCGCGGATGCACGCGCCGCACGAGGGCTCGAGCAAACTCGCGCCGATGCGCTCGAACAGCTCGATGTAGCCGCGCTCGAGCGCGTAGCGGCGCACGCTCTGTGAACCGAACTGCAAATAAAATCTTACATTCGGGTGCACGCGCAGGCCGCGTTCGAGCGCTTCACGGATCACGCCGGCGTACAAATCCATGTCGCTGATTTTGCCGCCCGTGCAGGAGCCGCCGTACGCGATGTCGACGCGCACCTCCGAGCCCACCGTTTGCTCGAGCTCGGACAGTGCGATGCCGGCGCGCGGATCACTCGGCAGCGCGACCATCACGGGAATTTGGCTCAAATCGAGCTCGATCGTGCGTGCGTACTCGGCACCTGCGTCGGCCCGAACGACGCGCGCTTCGAGTTCGCTGCGCGGGAGCCCGCGCTGCGCCAACAAATATTCGATCACGACTTCGTCGGCCGCGATGATACCGGTGAAGGCGCCCGCTTCGACCGACATGTTCGTCAGCGTGGCGCGCTCGCCGAGCGACATCTGTTTCAAGCCAGGGCCTTCGAACTCGAGCACTTTGCCGACCGCGCCGCCGGCTTTGATCCCGGGCTCCGCGAGCAGGAACAGCATCGCGTCTTTGGCGCACACACCGGGCCGAAGCTCGCCGCGCAAAATCACGCGCACGCTTTCCGGCACATCGACGCGCACGTCACGCGTGAGCCAAGCGTTGGCCATGTCCGTGCTGCCGACTCCGAACGCGAAGCAGCCGAGCACGCCGGCCATGCAGGTGTGTGAATCGGTGCCGATCACGAGCTCGCCGGGTAAAGCCAAATCTTCGATCACCTTGTTGTGACAGATGGCTTCGCTACCCGCGTTTTTTCCGTCGCGTTCGACTTCACCGAACAGGCGCACGCCGTGTCGCGCCGCGAATTCGCGTTGCACGGTCACGAGCTCGCGCGATTGCTCGACCAAGCCGAGCGCGCGGTGCTTCTCCGGCATGACTCGTTCGAGGAACGTCAAATGGTCGCGAAATAAAACCAATGAATCCGGATCCGCGACCTTTGCGCCTTCGCCGAAACCGGCGCGGAAGAGGGCGTCGGCCATCGGCGTCACGTACTCGTGGCTGAAGCGCAGATCGGCGCGCGCGAAGAAGGCGTCGCGCGGGCGTACTGCCGGAAGGCCGAGCTCGCCGTGTTCGGCGTCGCGCACGGCGTGGGCAGCCAAGATTTTTTCTGCCAGCGTCATCGGTCGCGGCGCGTGCGCGGGTAATTCGGGCTTCAGCTTGCCGGCGAGCCGAGCCGCGTTGTACGCAAAAAGGCCGCCCGCTTCGACGATCGCGCCTGAAATCGGCGAGAGATCTCGGGCAAATTCACGAAGCTCGATCGCTTCACCGTGCTCCAGCCGCTCGAGCAGCGAGAAATCGGTCGAAGTGAGCAGGCCGATGTTCTGGCAATTCTGCAGATAAATTTTTTCGAAGCTCGGCGCGAACACCACGCGCACGCCCGAGGCGAGCTCGGCGTACGGAGCGGTCTCGCGCGAGCTGCCGCAGCCTTTGCTGGGTCCGCTGACAATCACTTGAAAGCCGCCATTTTTGACGGCATCGCGCGCCACCAATCCGCCGCGCAAGCCCACCAAACAATAGCGAGCCAGGGTTTGGTCATAGTAGTAGCAAGCCCACGCGGGCGTGAGCTCATCGGTCGAGATGTTCGCGAGGAGCGCGCGCGCAGCAGCGAAATGCAGCGTTTCTCCGGCGAATTGCCGGCGCAAGAGCTCGGGATCTTCGGTCAAGTAGAGCACGCGACCGGTGAGCTTCAGGGTCGCTTGGCTCATGAGTTCGCCGCGTTCGAGTGCGAAGCGCCGACGCCCGCCAGCACCAGTGCCGCGCCGAGTGCCAGCTCGAGCTCGACGCGCGAAGCGGGCGGATTTTGCCGAGCCGCGCGCGCATGGATCGATAGCGCTCGTGCGACGAAGCGAGCGCACAGCTCGGCCGGAAATTCGAGCGGTGCGAGCGCGGAGCGAAGCGCGAGCTCGGGTTCGCCACTGGCGACCGCGGTGACTAGCAGCGCCGGCAAGTCGGCACGCGAGACCGGAGCGCTGGCGAGGGTGTTCACCCGCGGAGCTTAACAAAAAATAGCGCGCGGCAATTTGCCCGGGGAAATGCCCGAGAATGCTTGCCTCGCGAACGCGGTCCGGGGGAAGCTCGCGCCGTGCTTCGGGCTCCGCGGCTGGTCATTTTTGCGCTCATCGCCGCCCTGCCGGCGTGTCCGAAGCCGCGTAGCGAGCGCCAGGCACCCCCAAAAAACTCGAGCTCGGCGGTGAATGCGAGCGCGAGCGTCGAACCGCCGCGGCCCAAAGTACCCGAGCCCTTGCCGAACGAGCGCGTCGATATTCCGGGTGGCTCGTTCATCGTCGGCAGTCGCCCGGGCGATCCAGGGCGCAACCCCGAGCTCGAGCCGCGCCAAAGCTCGATCGAGCTCGGTCCGTTTCAAATCGATCGCCTGCCTTACCCGAACGATCCGAAGCAGCCGCTGACCACGAACGTCACGCGCGAAGAAGCCAAGCGCGCGTGCGCCGCACGCAGCGAGCGGCTCTGCACCGAGCTCGAGTGGGAACGTGCGTGCAAAGGGCCGAAGAGCACGATGTACGAGAATGGCGCAAGCTTCGATGCTCGCTGCGCGAGCGACGCGAAGGGCTGCGCCTCCGGCTTCGACGTGCTCGACATGGGCGGCGATTTGCGCGAGTGGGTGGCGAGCGAAGTGCCGGGCAAAGAGAGCGCGACCGCGCGCGCATTGATCCGCGGAGCCGCCGCGAGCGCGCCTGGAGCAGAGCATCGCTGCGCCGCGCGGCGCACGCTCGACCCGGACAGCAAGGCGGCGGATCTCGGGTTTCGCTGCTGCAAAGGTGCACCGAACGCCGCGATCGTGCCCGAGCCGAAGCTCGGAGAGACCTTCGCGCACGGTAAGATCAGCGCGGAGCGTTTGGAGAAAGTTTTTCAAAGCGATCCGCACACAACGAACATCACGAACGTGAAGTTTTATCGCGAGCCGGACGCGGCGAACACCGTCGTGTCGCGCGGTCCGGGCGACAAAAAAGGCTTCGAATTCACGGTTGCGCCGCTCGTGTGGCGGCCGAGCGCAGGCGCCGAGTTCATGATCGTGTCCGGCAAATGCGGGGACAATAGCGCCTTCGTCGCCGTGCTCTACGTGCTCGCTGACGACGACTATTCGGTCGCGGCGAGCTTCTTGATGAAGAACGAACCCGGCCCGGTCGCGCTCGCTTACAGCGATTCGATTCGCCCGCGCTTGCACTGGAGCACGTGCTGGGGCTGCCCGGGCGAAACCGGCAAAATCTTATTTCGACCGCCGGAAGACGTGGTGATTTTTCAGCCCTGAGTGCGCGAGCTCAGCTGACTCCAACGTACAGGTGTTGCACGTCGTCGTCTTCGTCGAGCGCGGCGAGAAACGCTTCGACCTCGGCACGCGCTTCACGCTCGAGAGTAACGGGGTTCTTTGGAATCCAAACCAAGTTCGCGGCGCTCACGCTCCAGCCGCGCGCCGCGAGCGCCTTCTGCACCGCATCCAAGTCCGAAGGGTCGGTGATGAAGCGGTAAAGGCCTTCTTCGGCGAGCTCGACTTCCTGCGCCCCGGCTTCGATCGCGGCTTCTTCAGCGTCTTCGCCCGCGGGCGGCGGCGAAGCTTCGACCGCGCCGGAACGGTTGAAATCCCAGCTCACGGAGCCGCTCGCGCCAAGCTGTCCTTTTTTGAACAACAGCCGCATGTTCGGCGCGGTCCGGTTCTTGTTGTCGGTCAAACACTCGACGATCACTGGCACTTGGTGCGGCGCGAAACCTTCGTAGAACACCGTCTCGTGGGCGGCTTGGCCTTCGAGCAAGCCCGCGCCTTTTTTGATCGCGCGCTCGAGCGTGTCGCGCGTCATGCTCGCGCGCTTGGCTTGCTCGATCGCGAGTCGCAGACGCGAATTGGTGTTCGGATCTGCGCCCGCACGCGCAGCGACGATGACTTCCTTTGTGAGCTTGGTGAACAGCCGCCCTTTGGCGTCAGCGCTTTGCTCGCGGCCTTTTTGCTTCCATTGCGCGCCCATCGCGGCCCGCGTCTACACCGCTTTACCCTCGGCGTAACGCAAAACCGCGCTGCGCTCTTTTTGAGGCTCAACGCGCGATGCTGAGTTCGAACGCGTTACCCGCGCCGCCCGACGCCGGAATCGCGCGGACCGTCGCGCCGGCGGCTTCTGCCGCCAAGCGCGCAGCGAACAGCCCGACACCGCGGCTGTAGCGCGCGCCGACCAAACCCTTCGCCGACACTTGCCCTTCAGCGCTGAACGCGTGCTCCAAGAATTCGGGCGCGATCGCCGCGCCGGCGTCTTCGACCAAGAGCAACGTGCGATCGCCGCTCGACTTGGCGGAGACTTTGACGGGCACGCCGTCTTGCGCGTGCTGAATGCCGTTTTTGATCAAGTTGCCGAGCGCGCGGCCGAGCATTTCGCGGTTCGCGGCGAGCCGCGCATCCGCGTCCGGCGAAGGCACGAATTCGACCCGCACCGAGTAGCTGGCCGCGAGCGAGCGCGAACGAGACAGCGCATCGTTGATCAGCTCGCGCACGGTGAACGAGTTTTGTTCGAAGCGGCGCTCGCCGCGCAACGCCAGTGCGAGCAGCTCCACGTTATCGATGATGTGGCCCAGCGCTTCGCACGACGCCGATACGTCCTCCAGCGCCTCTTTCACGTCCGGGCTCGACGTATCGCGCGCAGCCTGCAAAAAGCTCGCGTTCGAGTGCAGCGCAGATAGTGGGTTCCGCAAGTCGTGCACGATGAGCCCCAAGAGCCCACCGACCAACTCCGACTCCAAGCGATCCTTGGCCATCTCGCTAGCGTACTTCTTGTGCGCGGCCGCGTAACCCCCGACTTTGGGAACTCGAGCGAGAAGCGCGCGCAGCGCTCTCTCGTAAGCGTAAGCTCACGAGCTTGCGAGCTCGAGACGCCGAAGCTATGAAGCTCTCACTCGCTCGCAAGCACGCCGCTTCGGCGCAGGAATGTTGCAATTCGCGTGGCAATCTCTCGGTGGTGTTCGAGTGGGGCAAGGTGTGTCCCGCCCGGGATCAGTTCGAGCTCGGCGCCGGGAATCGCGGCGGCCATCGCCTCTGACACCGCAGCAGGCGTGAATGAATCACGTGAGCCCGCGACGACCAGCACCGGCGCGGTGACGTGTGGCAAAATGTCCTCCGCAGAGTGCTCGCCGGCCGCGCGCAACATGCGCAAAAATAGCTCGAAATCGACGATCGAGACGTGCTGGAAATATGGTTCGACATCTTCGAGCCGCACTTGCGCGAGGTTGATGTCGCCGGTGAGCCGAGCGACCGCAATCGCCACTTTGGGCGGCACGCTCGACCAGATCGCGCGCGCGACGATCGGATGCGTGGTCGCGAACTCGATCAAGTTCGGCAGCACGC